>DATKAT010000343.1:0-3462 GCA_035514675.1 Acidobacteriota bacterium
CCGGGTTGGAACGGCCCCGAACGGGGGAGCCGTCTTTGTGCGGGAAGATTCAGGGCAGATTCTCAAGGCCGGCTTGCAAGTGGCGTCCCCAGGGGGATTTGAACCCCCGTCGCCGCCGTGAAAGGGCGGTGTCCTAGGCCAGGCTAGACGATGGGGACGCGGAATCCTATGATTAAGATCGGGCAGTTTAGCACGCAGTTGTCTGGGTTGTCCAGCCTGGGTCAGGGCCCAAAGGAGGCCCCCAGACCGGCTTTCGGAGGGGGTCGCCCGTGGGCTGATGGCCCCTGTACAATTTCAGGAACAGGCGGCGCCGTCAAAGGAGAGAGGGGAGGCTCTTTGCGCTCTTGACGGCGATGGGATCCGCACGCAGTTTCCCGTTCGATTTCTCGATTTTCTTTTCAGCCGGCCGAAGGCAGAATGGAGCCAGATGAATGGCAAGCGCATCGTTTCCCTCGGCCCTCTGCCGGACTGGTTCATTCAGGCGCTGGGCGAACCCTATGCGGTGACCGTGGCTTCCGATTCGGATCGATCCGATGCAGCCGACAGGCTGGGGCCCGATGTGGTCGCATTGATTCCCCGCGGGAACGTCTTCATCGATGGTGAAATGCTGGACCGTTGTCCGAATCTTCGCGCGATCGCACGCACGGGAGTCGGCTTCGACACCGTCGACATCCAGGCTGCCTCGAATCGACGGATTCCAGTGATCTTCACTCCGGGCGCCATGACTGAAAGCGTCGCGGAACACGCGGTGGGACTCCTGCTGGCCGTCTGCAAACGACACGGATTCTGGCGCGGAAAATTGCTGGAGGGGGACTGGGAGGCTCGCTACCGTCATTACAGCCTGGAACTAGGCGCCATGGTCGTCGGGATCGTCGGATTCGGGAGAATCGGTCGCCAGGTTCGCCGGTTGCTGCGACCCTTCGGCTGCCGCGTTTTGGCGTGCGATCCGTACCTGAATCCCGCCGACTTCGCTAATGAGGGGGTGGCTTTTCGAACCCACGAACAGCTGCTATCCGAATCAAATGCGGTCACCTATCACGTGCCGCTGACTGCCGAAACCCGAGGAATGCTGCATTCGGGCAACATCGGAGCGCTCCAACACGAAGCCGTCCTCATCAACACGGCTCGAGGCGAGATCATCGAAAGCCTCGACCTGCTGCACCAGGAGCTGGAAAGCGGTCGATTGCTCGGCGTCGGTCTGGACGTCTTTCCGACGGAGCCAGCCGATCCCGCTCATCCGCTTCTGCGACACCCGGCAGCCGTCGTCACCGGTCACGTTGCAGCTCGCTCGCCGGAAGCTCAGCGGCGAATCCTGGAAACGGTTTTAAAGGAACTCAAGACGATCCTGGCCGGGTTTCGCCCGACGCCGGCCAACGTCGTCAACCCGGAGACGATCGCCCATCTGCCGCAAAGCGCCGGGCGGGAAGACGGCACAAACGATTCCGCTTGACGAGTCGCCCGCCTTGTCGAACCGCGTTGACTTTCACCTCGGGCTGCCAGGCTTCGCCAGATAGCTGTCGACGGAGAACCGTCCCGCTCCGCTGCACATCACGTACAGGAAGATGAACAGGTACAGCAGCGCGAGCTCGCCCTGATTCTGAATCGGCCAGAATCCCTGCGGCGCGTGCACCATCACATAGGCGACGGCCATCTGGCCTGCGCAAAGAAAGGCGGCGATCTGGGCCAGAAAGCCGACAGCGATCAGCAGGCCCCCGAAAAGCTCCACGACGCCAGCCACCAGCATCAGCGTATTCTCGAACCGAGTCCCTCCAAGGATTCCAAACAGCTTCTGCGCCCCGTGGCAGGCGAAGAGTAGGCCCGCAAAGACCCGCAACAAGAAATAAGCCGCCGGAGCGAAACGTTGGAAAAATGAAAGATCGATCATGATTCCTCCCCTTTGTCGTGTACCTGAGTCAGTTGGCGAATTTCCACAACCTTCGACATCTCCTCAATGCGCTGCTGAGCCTGAAAGTGAACAGTGCCTTCCGGATAGGACCCGTCCTCCTGCAGATCCCCGGCCGGCCGGCCCGTCAGCAATTCAATCCCCTCATCGATGCTTTCGATCGCGTAAACGTGAAATTTTCCCTCCCGGACAGCGTCCAGTACGTCCGTCCTAAGCATCAGATTCTGAACGTTTTGTTTCGGAATGATGACTCCCTGCTCTCCCGTCAATCCGCGGGCCGAACAGGTCTCAAAGAATCCCTCGATCTTTTCATTGACTCCTCCGATCGGCTGAACCATGCCCTTCTGATTGATGGAGCCGGTTACAGCCAGAGACTGCTTCAACGGGATCTGCGTCAGGCTGGAAAGAATGGCGTACAGTTCGGTCGAGCTCGCGCTATCGCCGTCAACTCCCGCGTAGGACTGCTCAAAGCCGATGCTGGCATAGAGGCTCAGCGGCTTTCGACTGCCGTACTTTCCGTGCAGGAAGCCGCTGAGAATCAACACTCCCTTATCGTGAATGTTGCCGCTCAGCTTGGCCTCCCTTTCGATATTGACCACGCCCTGCGTCCCCGGACTCACCTGAGCGGTGACCCGGGTGGGGCGGGCGAACGAGTAGTCGCCAACGCTGTAGATGGACAGCGCGTTGATCTGGCCTACGGCCTCCCCTTCGGTCTGAATCAGCAGGACGTCTTCATCGATCATGTCCTGGAGTCGCTCTTCCACAAGATTCGATCGATATCGCTTCTCCGCGATTGCCTTATCGACATGACTTCGATTCACCTGGCCGTTGCCATCCTTGGACGCCCAGTAACTGGATTCGCGGATCACGTCGGCGACTTCGGCGAATTGCAGGCTGAGGCGGTTCTGGTCGGAAACCAGCCGGGAGAAATGCTCCATCAGCCCAGCAACCGCCTCTTTGTCGAAGTGCCTAAGGCCTTCCTGTTGGCAGACTTTCGTAATAAATCGGGCGTATTGCAGGCCATGGCTCGCTTCCTTCTTTATGACGGTGCCGAAGTCGGCTTTGACTTTGAACAGCTTCTGGAAGTCCTCGTCGACAACGTACAGCAGGTTATAGAGAGGCCGACTGCCAATGATGATCGCTTTCAGGCGGATCTTGACCGGTTCGGGCCGAAGACCGTGGGTTCCAATGAATCCATACGACTCCATCGGATCCTGGATTCTGACCGTGCCGTCCTGCAAGACTCGCTTTAACGACTCCCAGGCCAGCGGCGTGATCAGCAGATCGATCATGTCCAGGATCAGAAACCCTCCGTTGGCCTCCAGGACAGAGCCGGCGCGAATCATCGTGAAATCGGTAACAAGAGTCCCCATTCGGGCCTCCCGCTCCAGCATGCCGATCAAGTTGCGATAGGTAGGGTCCGACTCCGCGACGACCGGCGCCCCTTCGGTGCGCGAGTGATCGACGATGACATTGACTTCATACCGCCGAAAGGGATCTTCGCGCCCGCCCATCCTCCCCGCCATCATCTGGCGCAGCGGATCCTGGGCTTCGTCGTC
>DATKAT010000344.1:0-6701 GCA_035514675.1 Acidobacteriota bacterium
GGCCTCCCGCTTCCTTTCGCGATCCTCTTTCGCCGGGAGCCGTTGATGATTTTGTAGTGCAGCCTTTCGCGCGGCGTCATCGAGTTGATGATGGCCTCGAAATGGGCGAGCTGCTTTTCGTCCACGTGAACGTCCTTGACCCCCTTGAAAGGCCCGATTTGGGGAAGCATGCCCAACAGCTGCTCCAGCGGTCCCAGCTTTCTAATCTGCAGCAACTGCTGACGGAAGTCTTCCAGGGTGAACTCGTCGCGCCGGATCTTCTGCAGCATTTCCTCGGCCTGTCGCTCGTCGACCGACTCTTCGGCCTTCTCAATCAGGGAAAGCACGTCCCCCATTCCCAGGATGCGCCCTGCCAGACGCTCCGGGTGAAAAACCTCGAGAGCCTCATACTTCTCTCCGACGCCGATGAACTTGACCGGAGTCCCTGTGACTCGGCGGATCGAGAGGGCGGCCCCGCCGCGGGCGTCGCCGTCCATCTTGCTCAGAAGGATGCCGCTGAGCGCCAGCCGCTGATTGAACCGATCGACCGACTTGACGGCGTCCTGACCGGTCATGGCGTCCGCCACAAACAGGATTTCCTGAGGCTGGAGCTTTTCCTTCAGGGCGCCCAGCTCCTCCATCAGTTCCTCGTCGAGATGCAGGCGGCCGGCGGTGTCGACGATCAACACGTCGTAGCCCATGTTGCGGCAGTGTGCCAGCGCCTGCTCGGCTCGCAGGATGGGGTCGGCCTGGTCGGGTTCGAAGACCGGCGCTTGAATGGCCCTGCCGATGATGGAAAGCTGCTCGATGGCGGCCGGACGGTACACGTCGGTCGAAACCATCAACGGGCGGCGGCCCTTGCTTTTCAGCCAGTTGGCGAGCTTGCCGCTGCTGGTCGTCTTTCCGCTCCCCTGCAGACCGACCATCATGAATGTCGACGGGGGGCTTTTGGCGAAACGGAGCCCTTCCGGCTGTTCCCCCAGCATCCGGATCAGTTCGTCTCGAACGATCTTGACGATCTGCTGGGCGGGGGTCAGGCTTTGATACACCTGCTGCCCCACCGCCTGCTCCCGAACTCCCTGAAGGAATTCCTTGACGACCTTGAAATGGACGTCCGCCTCCAGCAGGGCGATGCGGATTTGACGCATCGCATCATCCAGGTGGCGCTCGGTGACGCGCCCTTCTCCTTTCAGGTCGCGAAGAACCTTCTGCAGCCGATCCGACAAGTTGTCAAACATAACGTCTCAAGCGGGACTTCAGGAAAATGGCTTCGAGGCTCGTAAACTTATATTTTATCGAGGCTTCGCAAGCCGTGTCAAAACCCGGACCCAGCCGGCGGTCCGACGTCCCCCCATGGTAAGCCGCGAATCGCCGGCCGCGGGCAAGCTACAATGGAGCCGAGATGAAAGATCTGATCGTGGGCACCGCGGGTCATATCGACCACGGGAAAACGACGCTGGTTCGCGCCCTGACCGGGATGGACACGGATCGTCTGAAGGAGGAGAAGAGGCGCGGAATCACCATCGACATCGGCTTCGCGCATTGCGCGTTGGGCGACTATCGGGTCGGCTTTATCGATGTGCCGGGGCACGAAAGATTCGTCAAGAACATGCTGGCGGGGATCGGAGGAATTCATCTGCTGCTTCTGGTCGTGGACGCCGAGGAGTCGGTGATGCCGCAAACCGAAGAGCATTTCGAAATCTGCCGCCTGTTGAACATACCGGCCGGACTGATCGTCATCACGAAGATCGACGGCGTCGACCGGGAGCTGCTCGGCCTGGTCGAAGAGGAGCTGCGGGATCTGGCGCGCGGTTCTTTCCTGGAGGGGAGCCCGGTGGTCGCCGTAGACAGTCTCTCCGGGGAAGGGATCGACCGGCTTCGCGAGGCGATGCTGCAGCAGATCAACGGGTTGGAGGAGCGCGGCCTGCTGGATCGTGATTTCGGCCGGATCTTCCGCCTTCCCATCGATCGGGTCTTTACGATCAAGGGATTCGGCACCGTGGTGACCGGGACGCCCGTTTCCGGAGAGATCTCCCGGGATCAGACCCTGACGGCTTATCCGGCTGGAAAGCGGGTCAAGGTGCGGGGGATCGAAATCTTCAATCAGCATGCCGATCGGGCCCGCGCAGGCCAGCGTACGGCTCTCAACCTTGCGGGCGCGGACCGAAGCGAGCTGGAACGGGGAATGGTTCTGGCCGCGCACCCCTCTCTGCATCCCAGCCAGGCGCTGGACGTGGTGCTGCGCCTGCTTGCCTCCTCGCCGGACCCGATCAAAGCCGGCAGCCCGGTCCGGTTCCACATCGGAAGCGCCGAGCTGATTGGAAGGGTTTTTCCGCTGGCGGGATCTGAAATCGGACGAGGCGAACAGGCGCCGGCTCAGATTCGCCTGGACGCCCCAACGCTTGCCTTTCCGGGAGATTCGTTTATCATCAGGCGATACTCGCCGGCGGTCACAATCGGGGGCGGAACGGTGCTGGACGCCCATCCGTCCCGCCATCGGAAAAAAGAACTTCCGACTCTGCTGCCGACTCTCCGGCGTCTCCAGCAGGCGTTCGAATCGCATCCCGAAGATGCGGCCCGGGCGCTTCTGAAGCGTCTGGTGGAGCGAAGGAACACGGCCGGTGCCGACGAGACCTACCTGATTTCGCGCTCCGGCTGGAGCCGGGCGGCTTTGCAGGAAACTCTGCCTCACGTTTCAGGCGTCGAAGTCGTCAGTCGCGATCCGCTTCTCGCAGTCTCCGCCGCAAGCCTGGAGGAGACGGGAGAAAAGGTGATCGAATTCTTGCAGGCATATCACCGGCGGCATCCCCTCTCGCCGGGAATTTCCAAGGAGGAATTGAAGCGCAGGTTCCTGGATCGCGCCTCCCCACCCGTGTTTCAGCATTTTCTAGAGCGGCTGATCGGCGAAGGCCGGCTGCGGGCCGACGCCGGTATCGTTGCGTTGGCCGGCAGGGAGGTTCGGCTGACTTCAAAGCAGGAGAGCATCCGATCCGAAATCATGCGGCGCTTCGAGCGCGCCGGCCTGGAGAGCCCCTCTCTGGATGAATTGTCCAGACAGTCGTCGTTTTCGGAAGCCGAGATTCGGGAAGTCTTCTTTTACCTGGTCGCAAGCGGAGAACTCCTGCGCGTACACGAGGATCTGTATCTGTCCCCTTCCGAGATCGATCGCATGAAGTCGCGCCTGCGGGCAGAACTGGCCGAAAAGCCGGAGTTTTCCGTCGCTGACTTCAAGGAGATTTTCGGGTTGACCAGAAAATACGCCATCCCGCTGCTCGAATTCCTGGATCGCGAAAAGGTCACGCGCCGCGCGGGAGAGCAGCGGCGGCTGGTCGACTATTGAACGGACGGCGATCGTGAGGTCATCCGGCTGTTAACCCGCATTTCTCACGCGGAGCTCGGTTCGGAGCTGGCCGAAGCGCTTGAGTCGGCTCATGAAAAGGGCATTGCGCATCGGGACTTGAAACCCTCCAACGTTATGATCACGCTTTCTGGTCACGCCAAGATCATGGACTTCGGACTGGCGAAAATGCTCGTTTCAGGTCGCGGTGCACAGAGAGACGTCGACTCGGAGGTGACCGCCGAAGGAGGCGCGCCCGGAACGCTGTCATACATGTCGCCCGAACAAATCAACGGTCTGGCCGCGTTCGCCCCAGGATCGACCTGGCCCGAAATGAAGCATCAGCTCGTCTGGGTCAGCCGGGAGCGACGCGAGGAGTCGCTCGGCGTTGAAGCGAAAAACTGGAATTCAGTGCGACTCGCGCCCGATGGAAGGAGGGCGCTGCTCACGACCTCCTATCCTCCGCACGCCGCTTGGCTACTGGATCTGGAACACGGAGTTCTGCGTCGGCAGAAGAAGACCCGTCACCACAGTCGCTGAGCTTGCTCGTCAACTGACCGGACCTGAGTGCAAAGTCCGGGTTAGCCCGCGACTGCGATCCGCTTTCAATACGTTCCGAGCGTAGCATCCACCCTGTTACGGTTGCGAAACGAGCAGGCCGACAAGCGGCAGGATCATGACCAGCGCAAAAGCAGTCGCCAGAGTCCAAGCGAGCCATTTCTTTTCGGGATGACGGACCCAGAGGGCGAGAATCGCCGCCAGGAGAAACGACTGCAACAGTGTTTCCCAGAGGCCGAGGATCTGGGAGAGCGGAGAAATGACAGTGTAGATCATTCCCTCCAACGATCCCGGGGCGGGTCCAAAGGTGGACAGAATGCCGAGGGCGACCAGAAGCCACCAGAGCAGCAGCCACCCCCTCTCGCCGAACAGGACTTCCCGCAGGGGGTAGAACGCCAAAGCGAAGATCAGACCTCGGATCGGCTGGAGCAGCGGGCCCGCCATGATCCAGGGATCTGACACGGGACGCATGAAATATGAAAGGGGAGGCTCTGAGAATGCATTCTCGTACCCCCCCAAATAGTAGGCCAGCACTCCTGCAATGAAATACGTGACCGTGTGGACGACGACCGTTTTGACGCTTAAATCTGAGAGGCGCAGGGCTTTGAGGTCACGGCTCATCGAGTTCCAATTATCTCCTGCTCAATGCCATATTTGCCAACAGGAGCTCCTATTTCGGAAATTGCTGATTGAGACCGCGGTTCCGGAAACCGGCTTGGGATCTCTACGCTGGCAGGGATCCATCTGCTGAATCTCACCAGTGGATCGGGAGATCGACGCCACGAGGGGCTCATCCTCCGAATCGACGGGTCTCCCCGAGACGATCCAGGTATCCCGCAGTAAAGTAGCCTGGAAAGGCTTTTGCTTCGCCACTCGTTCCTTTCCGAACGCCGGGATCCAGACTGCTTACGCAATTCGCATCGCCGTCGCCGCGGCGCCGAGAGCCATGCATCGCCCTTTTCTGATACATTGGCGCCCATGCGAGGAATGAAATGGCGACTACTGTAGCTCACAGGCCGGCCTCTCCCGCGGCCGTCGGCGTCTATGACCGCGTTTTCTACAGCGGGATGGCGATTTCTATGGCGCTGACCGTCTTTGTCGGATTCGGGCCTACGTACTATCTGCGGCTCTTCTCGGCCGAGGGGCCTGCCGCGACAGTCAGCGGCTTCCCCATCACGCCTCTGGTGCACGTGCACGGCGTGGCGTTCAGCGCATGGGTGGTTCTATTCATTGTGCAAACGGCTTTGATTGCGGGTCGCCGCGTGAAGTTTCATCAACGGCTGGGCATCGCGGGAGCGGTGCTGGCCGCGGTCATGATCGCGATCGGAACGGGCACAGCGATCGCCGGGGCCCGTGCGGGTTCCGCGCCCCCGGGAGTGGATCCGCTGGCCTTTCTGATCATCCCGCTGGGTGACATGGCGCTGTTTGCGATCTTCGTCGCTGCGGCGATCGAACAGCGGCGCAACAAGGAAGCGCACAAGCGCTTGATGTTGCTCGCCTATATCGCCATTCTGACGGCGGCGGTGGCTCGCTGGCCGGGCGTCATGCCCCTGGGGCCACTGGGCTTCTACGGGCTCGCGTTCCTCTTTCTGTTCGCCGGCATCGGCTACGATCTGATCTCGCGCAAACGGGTGCATCGGGCATACAAGTGGGGCGGCGCCCTGCTGGTGCTCTCCGTGCCCGCACGGTTGGCCTTCTCCGAGACCGGCCTCTGGCTGGCAGTCGCAGAGTATCTTGTGAGGTGAAGCGTAGCCGCCGGGCGCTTGAACTGGCGCCGCAGCTTTCCGAGGCCCATACGGCCCGCAGCTTCGTTCTCGCTCTACGCGGGCGGTATGAAGAGGCTGCTCAGGATTTTGAGCAAGCCCTGCAGCTCAATCCTAACTCTTTCGATGCGTTGTATCTCTTTGCCCGCGCCTGCTTCGCCTGGGGACGAGTCGATCGCTCAGCGGAGCTGTTCGCGCGAGGCGGCGAGGTCCAGCCCGAAGACTTTCAGTGCCCAGTCCTCGCGAGCCAATCGCTGCGGATGCTGGGGCGCGCCGAAGAGGTCGGACTGGCTCTTCGCGAGGGAATCCGGAGGGTAGAGCGCCGTCTCGAACTCGATCCAAAGGATACACGCGCCCTGTCGCTCGGCGCCTCGGCGCTGATGGATGCCGGACAAAGCCAGCGATCGAACTAAGTTCTCGAGCTTCCGGAAACTCCTCCTGCCAAATCAGTTAAGAGCTAACCCGCATTTCTCACACGGGTCCGTCGCGAGGCGGCGGAGAGCTGCGCGGATGCAAGGCGCGCGACGAAGGCCCGCGCAGTCGTACTCGTGCAGTACGTCGAGCAGGCCGAGGAGCGGCAACGCAGTAGGCGCGCCGCTATCCGGCGCCGCAGTAGGAGCCGTGTGAGAAATGCGGGTTAACTGCCTTAAAATCGATCATTTCTGCAAAACCTTCCGTGTGCCACCGTTTTCCGGAGGATTCCGTCCGATTGAGAAAAAAATTGAAACGAATCCCTTCAACTCGAATCTGTTTGCTGCATGAGAGTTCGCATCCTGCTTTTGATCGCGCTTCTTTCCGCGGCACCGCTTCCCTGGCTTTTCGGCTCCGCGACGCGCCAGCAACGAGAGGCGCTGCTGGCCCTTTCCGAATCCGTTCTGGATCGGATTTCGCAGATCCGGCAGCTGGAAGTCAAGACCCCCGTTGCCCGCGGGATCCGCTCGCGCGACCAGGTCCGCAGCTACCTGCTGGAGCGGATTGAAAAGGAGTACCCGCCCGAACAAATGCTGGCCGAGGAAATCGCCTTGAAGACGCTGGGCCTCCTTCCCGACGAGATCGATCTGATG
>DATKAT010000345.1:0-2098 GCA_035514675.1 Acidobacteriota bacterium
GGGGGCCGCAAACCCCTGTTGCCCGGAGGGTTGCGGGCGGCGCAGACCCGTCTCGGTCGTTGCGGCTCCTGGACGATGCATCCGCATCGCCTGCGTCGCCGCGCCTACGATCCGGACCCGCGGCGCCCGCAACACGACGCATCAGGACTTCGATCGCGGGCTGCCAAGCCCGCTCGACGTACTGCACGAGTACGACTGCGCGGGCCTTCGCGCGCGCCTTGTACTCGCCCCGCTCTCCTCCGCCTCGCGACGGAGCCGTGTGAGAAATGCGGGCTAAGGGCGGTGGCCTTTGGGCAGGACCAGCTCGTTGGCCTTATCCTGATCGGCTTCCGGGTCTTCGGCGTCCCAGGGCGGCGGCGGCGTCTTGCCCGCCGAGTACATAGACTCCATTGGTTCCCAGACCGCATCGACGCGGCTGGTGAACAGGTCGCCGATCAACAGTTCAGTGACCGTCCCCTTCAGGTGCGGGTGGGCGCGCACAAAGCGGCCGAAGCTGAATCCGTCGTAGTATTCACACACCAACCGGCGCATGCGGTCGATTCCCCGGTTGAAATCGGGCCCCCATTTCCCCAGGCGTTCCGCTGACAGGTCACCCGCCTGCAGCCCCTCCACGACAGCGTCGGCGGCCAGCTCCCCCGATTTCAATGCCAGCAGCACTCCGGAAGAGTAGAGCGGATCCAGAAACCCGAATGCGTCTCCGACCAGCACCCAGCCGTGGCCGGCGACGCGCCTGCAGCGGTATGAATAATCTCTGGTGGCGAAATATCCCGTGAGGCGGCGTCCGGTCGCGAGTCGCTGCGCGACAGCCGGACAATTCTCCACCTCGCGCTGAAAGGCCTCCTTGTGGCTTCGCCCCGACCTGAACAGGTAGTCGAACGGCGCCACCACGCCCACGCTGACCCGGTCGTCATGCAGGGGAATGTACCAGAACCAACCCTTGCGATTTCCGGTCTGCAGCACCAGCGTCGCCCCTTCGTCGCGTCCGGCGTCGCGGTAGGCGCCCTTCCAGTAGGTCCAGACGGCGCCTTTGTTCAAAAGCGGATCCCAGACACGCAGATTGAGCCTGTTCATCAGGAGGCCGGATTGACCGCTGGCGTCGGCCACTACCCGCGCCCTTACTTCCTGAAGAGAGCCGTCCTGCAGTTGGATCCTGACCCCAACGGCGCGGTCCTTCTCAAACAGAACGTCTCGCACCCGGATTCCTTCGTGCGCCTCGACGCCCCGCTCCCGAGCGTTTTCCAGCATTATGGCGTCGAATTCGCTGCGCACGACCTGCCAAGTCTGCGAACTCTCATGCGGCTTGTTGTCCGAAAAATAGAACGGCGCCGAGTGCTTGCCGTCCGAACTGACAAACTGGACGCTGTACTTCTTCACGAAATGGCTCTTCTGAAGCTTTTCCAGCATTCCCAGGCGCTTCAGCACCCAGTAAGTTTCCGGGATCAATGACTCGCCGATATGAAATCGGGGGAAGCGCTCCCGTTCGAAGAGCTGGACGCGGAACCCCTGTTCCGCTATCAGCGTAGAGACGGCGGCGCCGGCGGGTCCGCCTCCGACGACGGCGACGTCGGTTTCTTTTGGGATCTTTGGGGATTCATTCATTTCACTCGTCGATCGATCAAACGATTGATTTCTAAAGGTTGATGGGACCGCCGACGGAAGCCTTGCGGGACTCCGGAATGGCGCAGGAAGTGCCGCGCTCGAAAGGATTCCCGCTGCCGGCCTCCCACCCCATAGTTTAACATCCGGGTTCGGATTCCCCGCGGCCGTCCTCTCGTTTGATCCAGCGGTTGGCCTTTAATTCAAAGCGGGGAAGGCTTCCGGCCGCAACTGCCGACACTGGAATTCGCAGGCCGAAAGCCTCCCGCAGCCTCTCCTGCAGTCGCCTGGCGAGCAAGTCGGGATCCTGGCAGCGGGGGCAGGGCTCAATCAGAAGGGACAATTCCGGCAGGGCTGGTCGAACGTCCACCTCCGCGCGAAATTCCACGATCTGGCGTTCCCGGCGAACGACCTCCTCAACGGCGCTCGGATACACGTTAACTCCTCGCACGATGACCATGTCGTCGGTTCGGGCGAGGACGCCGCCCTGCAACGCCATTTC
>DATKAT010000346.1:0-5050 GCA_035514675.1 Acidobacteriota bacterium
CTGGTCATGGTGCTGAATTGCGAGTTCAATTTCAGGGAATACGCAAACTTCGACATCCGGAGCGTCGAAGACCTGGAGAATTCGTTTTCAGCTTTTACGATTGGGGAGGCTGCGACGGCGACCATCCTGTCCGCAGACGAGGCGAATCGGGAAAAGAGCCTTTTTACATTCAAGACCTGGGGCGAAAAGCACGGCCTCTGCAAGATCGTCTTGCCCAATGCGGCTGACTTCAGCCCCAACGGCGGCGGATCCATTCCGAAGCCGTTTTCTTTTTTCACGGTTCCCAGCGAGCTGCTTTCGTTTACGATTCGCAAGCTGGTGGCTCATTTTAACGGCACCCAGGACTTGGCCGGGAGAGTCCATGACCTGATGATCGGCCATGCCGTCAGCGCTGCCTCTACGTTCAAAGTCGCCAGACTGCTCAGACTGCCGGAGCAGATCGTTTTTGAAACGCACTCCCGTTTCGGCAATACGGTTTCGGCTTCCCTTCCACTTGGGCTTTCCGTCGCCGAAGCCGAAGGCCGTCTCGAGAGAGGCATGCAGGTTTTGCTTCTGATGGGCAGCGCCGGAGTCACCACCGCGATCTGCTCGTTTGAATACTGATTGGACCCCAACCCCTTCGAAAACCGGATTGATGCCTGAAAAAGACCCGGGGTTTTTGCGCCTTTACCCCTTTAAAGGGCGCTTCGCGCGGATCAGGGGCTGCCGACTGCATTACCTGGACGAGGGAGCGGGCGAGCCCGTTCTGATGTTGCATGGAAATCCCACGTGGTCGTTTATGTTTCGCGACCTCGTGCGGGCCTTGAGACCGAGCCATCGGGTTCTGGTTCCGGATCATGTGGGCTGCGGATTCTCGGAAAAGCCGTCCGACGCTCGATACGGATATCGGCTTGCGGATCGAATCGCCGATGTGGAGGAGCTGCTCGACAAGGTCGGCGTTGCCGACAACATCACCCTGGTGATGCATGACTGGGGAGGGATCATCGGTCTGGGGCTGGCCACGCGACGGCCGGAGCGGATCCGCCGGATCGTCGTTCTGAACACGGCCCCTTTTCTTCCGGAAAACGATCCCGGGAGGCTCCACTGGTCAATTCGCTTCTGCCAGAAGTCTCGCCTGGCGGAGTACTGCATCCTCCGATTCAATCTCTTCGCCCGAGCCGCGGTCAGGTTATGCCCTACCCGCAACAGGATGCCTGAGGATGTGCGCCGCGGGTATCTTCTGCCATACGACAATCCCCGGAATCGCCTGGCCATCGCACGATTCGTCCAGGATATCCCGCTTTCCAGCGACCACCCCAGCCGTCAGGAGTTGGATCGGATCAACAGCGGACTGGACAAGCTGCGGGAGACGCCACTGGCGATCTTCTGGGGCGCCCGCGACTTCGTTTTCGACACCGATTTTCTTCAGGAGTGGATTCGGCGTTTCCCCTCGGCGCAGGTGGCCCTCTTCGAAAAATCAGGGCATTTCGTGCTGGAGGATTCCGCCGATGAAATCATTCCGCGGCTGCGGGAATTCATCTTTCGATCAGCATGAGCGAAGAAGGCCTGTCCATTTACCATTTCGTTGAGAAACGAGCCGTCGAGAAGCCAGACGGGCAGGCAGTCATCGCTGGAGGCCGGACGCTGACCTGCCGACAATTGGATGAGCAGTCCCGAGACTTCGCCGCGGGATTGCTGGAGTGCGGATTAGAGCCGGGCGACCGAACGGTGTTGATGGTGACTCCCTCTACCGACTTCATGGTCGTAACTTTCGGGCTCCTTCGCATGGGCGCCATTCCGATTTTCATCGATCCGGGCATGGGATGGAAAAATCTGGGCCGATGCCTGGAGGAGGCGGAGCCGGAAGCCTTTATCGGGATTCCGCGCGCGCAATTGGGAAGGAAGTTGTTTGGCTGGGCTCGCCAGTCTCTCCGCCATTCCGTAACAGTGACGCGGCTGCCCTGGTGGCCCGGCAAGACGCATCTTCAGGTGGCCCGCAAGGGGCGGAGGCGGGCGTCAGAGTTTCAGGCGAGCCGCTGGTCGGAAACCGCAGCCATTGCATTTACTTCAGGGAGCACCGGCACGCCCAAAGGCGTCGTATACACCCATCGCATGTTCTCCGCACAGGCCCGACTGCTGCAGGGTAGTTTCGGAATCGAGCCCGGAGAAGTCGACCTGGCCACCTTTCCATTGTTTGGTCTGTTCGATCCAGCCATGAAGGTGACGACAGTTTTCCCGAACATGGACTACTCGCGCCCGGGCAGCGTCGACCCAAAACAGATTTTCGAGACGATCCGACAATACAGCGTGACCCACCTGTTCGGCTCTCCGGCGCTTTTGCGCAGGGTCGGACCGTACGCCAGGGAGGGGCGGATTCAAACGCCAACGATTCGCCGGGTTTTGTCCGCTGGCGCTCCGGTCCCCCGCGACGTCATCGAAACGGTCAAGGCTTTCCTGCCGGCTCATTCCGAAGTGTTCACCCCGTATGGCGCCACCGAAGCGCTTCCGGTGACTTCCATCAGCGGAACGGAATTGCTGTCCGAGGATGGACCGGAGCGGGGGCTCGGCGTGTGCGTCGGCAAGCCGCTGGAAGGAGTCAACGCCGCGACGATCGCCGTCACGGACGACCCGGTCTCTGAGTGGGGCGACGGACTTGCTCTCCCCCCCGGCGAAATTGGAGAAATCGTGGTCTGGGGAGACAACGTGTCTGAAAGCTACTTTCGACGGCCGGACGCGGACCGCCTGGGCAAAATCGTCGGCCCTCAGGGCCGGGTGCGGCACCGAATGGGCGATCTGGGATATTTCGATTCAAAAGGAAGGATCTGGTTTTGCGGCCGTAAATCCCACCGGGTCCAAACGCCCCATGGAGTCCTTTACAGCGTCAACTGCGAGGAGATCTTCAACGCCCACCCCGCCGTCTTTCGTTCCGCGCTGGTGGGAGTGGGACGCGCTCCTCGCCAGCGGCCGGTCATCTGCGTGGAACTGGAAGCGGGGCATCGAAAGGAGGACCCGCGCAAATTGATCGAGGAGATCCTGCGGGTCGGCTCCAGTCACCTTCAGACCAGCCGGATCGACGCAGTTCTCTTTCATCCGTCCTTTCCCGTGGATGTGCGGCACAATTCAAAAATATTTCGGGAAAAGCTGGCATTATGGGCAGAGGAGCAATTGAGGTGAGGGTTTTGGTCACCGGCGGCGGAGGCTTCGTAGGGAACGCGATCGTCAACCGGCTCGGGGCTCGGGGCTGGAAGGTCGCCAGCTTTTCTCGCGGGTTTTACCCCGATCTGGAATCCCAAAATGTCGAGCAGATTCAAGGTGATCTGGCCGATAGAGAAGCCGTGCGCAAAGCCTGCCAAGGACGCGATGCAGTGGTCCATGTCGCCGCCAGGGCCGGCATCTGGGGACGGCATCGAGACTTCCACCAGACCAACGTGGAGGGAACGAAAAACGTTATTGAGGCCTGTCGATCTGAACGCATCGACCGGCTGGTCTACACCAGCTCGCCCAGCGTAGTAATGGACGGAGCGGATCAGAACGGAATCGACGAAGCGGCGCCCTACCCGGATCGCTACCTGGCGTCCTACCCCGAGACCAAAGCCCAAGCTGAAAGGCTGATTCTGGCTGCCGCCGACCGCCGGTTGGGAACCGTCTCGCTGCGGCCGCATCTGATCTGGGGCCCAGGGGACCGGCACCTTCTGCCCAAGATCCTGGAGCGCGCCCGAAGCGGCAGATTGAGGCAGGTCGGGCCCGGACGGAATCGAGTCGACTTCACTTACATTGACGACGTCGCCCGCGCACACCTGTTGGCGCTGGACCGGCTTCGGCCGGGCGCGTCCATTTCCGGCAAAGCGTACTTTATCTCCCAGGACGATCCGGTCTCCCTCTGGGGTTTTATCAATCGCGTCCTGCAAGCGATCGGATCGTCGCCGGTCCAGCGCAGAATCTCCCCGACTGCAGCCTACGCGCTGGGGACCGTCTGCGAGACGGTGTACCGATGCTTCGGAATTCGGCATGATCCACCAATGACTCGTTTTCTGGCTCGCTCCCTCGCCACTGCGCACTGGTTCCGCATCGACGCGGCAAAAAGGGAGCTTGGGTATCGACCGGAAACATCCATCAACGAAGGCCTGAAGCATTTCGCAAACTGGTGGCTGCAGCAGGGTAAAGGAGGAAAGGCGCAATGAATCGTGTGACAGTCGTCGCATTTGTAAAGGCAAAGAAGGGGAAGGAGAAGGACCTCGAGAGGGCGCTTTTGGATCTGATCGCGCCGACCCACCGGGAGGCTGGCTGCATCGACTATATCCTGCACCGCGCCCAGGAGAGTCCAGGGGTTTTCGTTTTCTATGAAAACTGGGAAAGCGCCGATCGCCTGCAGGAACACTTGAACTCGAAGCACCTGCGCGGCTTTTTGTCCAAAGCCGAAGGGCTGCTGGAGTCGCCTCCAGGCATCCAGCTTTACGATCGGATCAGCTGACTCGGGCTAATTGAGAAAAACGCGGGTGACCATGGATTTGCCGTCTCTCAGGAACCGTATCCGCAACACTCCGTCATGAGCGTACTTCAGGCTGGTTCCAATATCGGAGGGCGTCATCAGATCCGTGTCGTTGATCTTGAGCAAGATGTCGCCGGCCTGAAAGCCGAACCGGGCGGCGGGCGTGCCCTGCTGAACCGAGCGGACCAGCAACCCTCCCATTTCCGGCCCCTTGAAAAATTTTGCCAATTGAGGCGTCAGCGACTCGGTGACGAATCCAAGCGCCAGGGCTGAGGGCAACGGCACCGGATACACCTTGACCTCCTCCTGCTCGGCTGCCGAGCCGGTCGAACCCCACAACTTCGGAAGCTGGATAGTCCAGGTCATCCGCTCCCCGTCGTCCGGGGGTCGGCGCCCGAGAGTAGGCAGCATGGTCTCACGTCGGCCGTTCCGATCAACGGTCAGTCGAACGCGCTTGTCAGCGCCGGCCCACTGGAGAGATCGAGCGAATACCGTCTTGTCCTGAAGCTCAACGTCGTTGACTCGGGTGATGACGTCTCCCGGGAGCAGCCCGGCCGCCGCCGCCGGGCTCTTGGCAATCAC
>DATKAT010000347.1:0-5511 GCA_035514675.1 Acidobacteriota bacterium
CCCGCCTCCCGGTACTCCTCGTCGCTCCAACCCAGATCGCTTCCCAAACCCGTCTCAATGCGGATGCGCGCCCCTGCTTCGATCAGCCTGACGGCGCTGTCGGGCAGCAAGGGGATCCGGGTTTCCTTCCGGTCCGATTCCTTAGGAACAGCAATAATCATTCGATTCTTCTCCTTGCGATTGGGTGCGTGCGGGTCCCGGGGGGCTGCCGACGATGGTTCCCGCGGCCTGTACCGTCCACTGGACGCAAACTTCTCCTCCCCGAACCCGTTCTCAAGAAACCGGTACGCCCGGCCCGCCTCTGGCACGCGCGTCCTCCTGCGGCGCCGGTGAGCGACGGGCCTGCTGCATTGCCGCTCCTTGTCCTCCTCGACGTACTGCACGAGTACGACTGCGGAGGCCTTCGTCGCGCGCCTTGCATCCACGCCGCTCTCCGCCGCCTCGCGACGGGCCCCTGTGCAAAATCCGGGCTAGAACGGCCATCAAGTCCCAAATTCGTTCAGCTTCAGCTACATTGTGCCACGGGAAACGTGAAGGGGTGAGGCCTTCGCAGTTTTTCCCCGAAATTTTTTCAAGTTCCTTCAGTCAGGCGTCTCCTGAAAGCTTCGAACCAATCGGCTGAAATGCGCATCCTTATTCAGGCAGACATATCGGGCCGCGCTTCCGCCCTTTACCGGCGATCCGATTCGTCAGGTCCGGATGAGGCGGAATTTCGTGATCCGGACCTTGGCGGGCCGCGCCTTTCTGCGCTGCGCCACCGTGACAGGTTAGAATCGGAACGATGATGGTAAACTTCAGATCGATGTCGATCCTGCTCATCGCATGCGCCCTCTCCATCCTGCCAGTTTGGGCCGCGACTGAACAGGTGTTCGAAATAGAACGGCCGGTCTCCGCCTTTGAAATCGAGAACATCGAGTTTTCGGTCCCGAACCTGTCCGACAATCCGTATGATTTAGGCCTTTCGGCCCTTTACTTCGTCTCGGACAGCAGGCGGACGCCCCTGCTAGCCATCGCGACGTGCCCGGACGAGCGTGGGCGCCGAGACTGGATGGCCGTTTGGAACCTGACCGACTCCGACCCCGGAATGGTTTCGAATCTGAAAGCCTTCGTGCCCCACCTGTGGAAAGCCCGCAGCAACGAGGAAGATGTTGAGGACGTTGGAGAATCCGATTTCCCGGTGCCCTACCTGAGCTGGAACGACCGCGGCAGCGAGTCGAAAAAGAAGATGACTTGGGAGGCCGCCCGCAGGGTCATGGATTTCGCCAATATGTTCAATCCGGCGCGATTCATGTATCGGAACATCAGCCACTTTCGACAGGACCTGGCCGATCGACGATTTCATCAGACTTACACGAAGGTGCGCATTTACGAGGACCTCGGCAGAAGCCGCCCCGATCCCGGCAATCTTTCCGCCCCGGCGCTGCTGAATCTCAAGTTCCACCTGCTGACGACCCGCAGCGCTTTCGGCGGTCTGGTGGACGACTTGAAGATGATCGAAGTGGTCGATCACTTTGAAAGCGAGATGAGAGAGCAGGCGGGAAATGTCCTCTCTTATCTGCACACGGAGGCCAACTTCGCCCATTTGAGGCTGAGTGAGATCAAGTATGCGATTCCCAACCGGCCGCCTCTGGTCAGGATCGCGCTTCTTTCGATTCGCGGGACGGATCTGCCGGATCCCCTCCCTACCCGACCGAACGGGAACTTCCTGGACTTGAGCTTCGATCCCTACCGCCATCCTCATGTAGCCGATCTGATGAGCCGCAATCCGGAGAATGACATCCCGCTTGCCCTCTACGTTTTGAACAGCGACTTTCAGTTGAGGCCGATCCTGGCGATCGACTTTTTCGACTACGGCAATGTGACTAGACGCGAAGCCACCAGCGCCCTGAAGTTGACGGTGGATCACCTGCTGGCGGTCCAGAGCGTTCCGTTTCTATTTCGGGCCGCGGAACGTTTCGCCAATTACGGAATCCATCGCAAGGACTGGGCTCGCTTTTCCAAAAACTCCACCTCTCAGGGCGTGGAGCCCCTCAGGCTCTTTTCGAGTCTGGGCTGGCATCTGGACGATGATACGAATCAGCTGATCGCAAGCTCTCTGGACAGGCGGGTCGTCAATCCGCTGGCAAGCGCTTCGGACCGATACGAGTCAGTCGCGGCGAAAAACTACGCCGCCATGCGCCTGGACCAGGACCGCCTCTTGAAGCTGCAGCTGCGGCGATTGTACGAGGACCGCGTGCGCGACGCTTTGGGCTTGCCGAATCGAGTCTTATTCGCCGAGGATCTCGATCGGTACGAGCGGCGCCGTCGCTTGGAAGCCTCCCTGCGGTTGATCCGGCAGTTCAACCGGGAGACGCACCTCCCCGGCTATGCGTGGGATCGGCTGGCTTCGGCCTGGGAAGTCCTGGCGGAGAATCTAGGAGAAACGGCGAACCTGGATCGAGAGGCGGCGCGTTTCCTGGAGCGCGTCGAGGTTCTGTACCCGCAGGAGGTGCCCGCCAACTATCGTCACTTGTTCGCCGCATGGCTGGAGCGGCCGGCCGAAACCGTCCCGGTGGCGCTGGACCGGGGAAACCTCGCGGAAAACCAGAAAACGACTGGGTATTGACAGTAAGAGCGAATCGTTCTTAAACCCGATGAATCGTCAGAATTCGCCGCAGAAAACGGGCCGACCGACGTTCCAGGCCGCCGGGCTGCTGCCGGCGCTGATCTTCCTGTTGATCGGCTGTGTCGCGTTGGGACGTTCCGCGCCGGATGATCGGCTGCTGATCCTGATCAAGATCGACGGCTTGTCCGGCGTGTTTCTGGAAGCCGTGCTGAACCCGGAGTCCCAGGCGACGGATCGGCTTCCGGAACCCGATCTTTTTCGAATCAGCATCAACGATCTCCAGGAGGCGCTGGACCGCGAGGACTTGTTTCCGAATCTGCGGCACTACTTCCTGCGCCAGGGGGTGCGGGTCGAAAGCATGTATTCGGCGACGCTCCCCCTGTCGGCTGTGGCTTGGGGGGTGATCGACAGCGGCCAGCCGAGCGTCATTAAGAATCATTTCTATTTCAACCGCATCAGCGGCGAAATGTACGGTTATCTGGACGGATTGAACGAAGGGCTGGCTCTGCTGCTCCGCGGGGCCGGAAAGACGACCGCCCTCTGGCAGCTCGATTTGCTGGCGGTGCCGATTCTGGGAGACTATTTCGAAGCGGATCGCTCCTTCTATTCGATGCAGCTGTTTTATCGCCAGAGGCCGCACGAGCAATTGAGCAACCTGGGGAAGTTCCTCGTAAAGGCGGGAGAGCGGGAGCCGCGCACCTTCGAGGTGATCAAGCGGCAATTGTCGCGCTTCGCCTATCATCCTGATTTTCCCGAATGGAACGATGAGGCGCTTTCACAGCTGGCGGCGAACAGGATTCTCAATTCGCCCGTCGCCCTTCAGCTCATCAACCTGCTGTTCACCACGCTGGACCACGAATTTCACGTCGACCCCGACTATCGCCGCCTGCTGACGTGGATGATGAAGGTGGACCGCTGGATCGGAGAGATCCTGCGGGCTGTCGAACGGAGTCCGCGCAGAAACCATACGATCGTGGCTGTCGTATCCGACCACGGTCTGGATTTCCATCCAACTCTGAACAACTATCCGTTTCCCATGAACCGCTGGTATCGGGAACCGTCGTTCGGGAGCCACACGGTGTTTTCGCCGCATACCGAAGGCGCCGTGCACGCAGTGACCGTCCCGATCCGCGGAGTCGACCGGGCCCGCATTTACGAAGCCCGGCAGTCCCCCTACGGACCCTCCCGCGGAGGCGAGAGAGGTTATTTCACAGCCTTTACCGCTCACGCCGGAAATCCGCGGTTCGACACCTTCCTGAGAAATTCCTCCATCAACGAACTGCACCTGATTCTGCTGGAGGCCAAACGGCTTTCCAAGGAAGGGGCTCGTCGGGAACTGGAACAACTGGCCTCGCTCTTTGCCGAGTCGATGCATGCGGCGGGCGGGCTTCTGGAGCGAGAACTGGTCGGACTCGACGCGGCCATAAGCCAGCTTTCCCGACTGGCTGAACTTTACGCCGAGGGCGAAGATGAGTACTCGAAAGACTCCAGGAGACGTCTGCAGACGGAAGTCGCCGGTTATCGGCGGCAACGCGAAGCCCTCCGGCGGCTGGTCGACTTCCCGACTTCGCCCGCTGAGTGGGTGCAAAGCGCTCAACAGGGGATCCAGCTTCCCGCCTTGATCCCAAAGGGATACCTGGGCCCCCCCAATGAACTCCATCAACTGAGAAGTTATGTGGTCGGCTGGGAGCGGGATGAAGCCGGACGCTGGAAGGACGGCTTGCCGGCTTTTCGGCGGCTCGACTACCCCGAACTGTTCACCACCTACCGGGCCACCAATCCCAATTCGTACGGAAATCCTTATCCGTTCAATTTCTTCAGCGCTTCCGTTCCGCTCGAGAAAGCCGAATTCGAATTTGACAGGCCGCTGCGGCAGTTGATCTGGGTCGCGCTCTCGGCAGGTCGGGGCGAGGTTCTCTTGGCCGAAAGCGATGCCGGCGAGATCGCATGGTTTCCAGTTGAACTTCAACCTTCGACGGGAGCGCAATACCCGTTTCGGCAGGTGGACGCGGACCCTTTGGGGTACGGATCCGACAGCGCAGGCTTATGGCTGCATCCGCGGGAGTGGACATCTCGTACGGGAAGACTCGAATTTTCCAATCTCCCCGTCATCCTGACGGACCTTTTCCGGAAGAACTACGAGCTGTATCTGGATGCGCAGGCCTTTGCGAGCAAGTATCAGGACTCCGGCCGCATCGACGTCGATCGGATTCGCGAAACGCTCCGCTTCCGCTTCGCCAACGGAGAAACGGACTTTCGCACCTGGTTGAACCCCGGCTGGAACACGAATACGAAAAGTCATACGCCGGGCGGCACCCACGGAGGGTTCAATCCGATCGAAACTCAGACCGTCTTCATGGCGTGGGGGGGTGACGAAATCGACATCCGCCGCAATGAAGCCGTGTCGGGCGCCTTTCTCACTTACGACATTCTCCCGACGCTGCTGCGCTTGATGGGCATCGAGCAGGACCCGGAACAACGCCGTTATCCCGGCAGACCGCTCCCCATCTTCAGGAGTCGGGACTTCCTTCACCTATCTTCGCCCAGATGAGACGGTGATCGGAAAACCCCACGATCTCGATCTCCGCGTCCAGAAATTCCGCTCCGCGCGCAAAAATCCAGTCCAGCTTCAGATTGAACATTTCGTGAGTTCCCCGCTCGAATGATTCGAACGGACTGATAAAGTCGTGTTTCGCCATATATCGGGTCATGCGCTTGACCTGCCGCCCGACGAACGGAATCGGAATCACTCGACGAAGCCAGAGAAAATTGTTCGAGTTGAGATCGCCACCCACGACGACCGTCCCCTCCGACTCGCCGGCATGCTCAATGACGGCTGAAAGCTGTTGAATTCGCTCCCCGGCGTTGATGCGGGTGTCCAGGTGGACGTTGTAGACACGCAACGG
>DATKAT010000348.1:0-14174 GCA_035514675.1 Acidobacteriota bacterium
GGATGCAGACGGGAAAGAGCTGGGCGACAATGAAGTCTCGCGAGAGGCCGACGGTTGCGCGCTGTTGGAGAGCTGGTCCGGCCGCAACGGCGTTTCAGGGACGAGCCTGAATTTTTACAGCCGACAAAGCCGCCAGTGGCATCAGCTCTGGGTCGGCGGCGGGGGATTGGTGCTGCGATTGAGCGGCGAGTTCGACGGTGAGACGATGGTCCTGGCGGGGGAACGGGATGGGCCGCAGGGACGAGTCTTGGACAGGATCCGCTGGACGGCGCTGCCGGACGGGAGGGTCCGACAGGAGTGGGAGACTTCCGCAGACGGGGGCGACAGCTGGAAGAATGTGTTCTTGGGATTTTATTCCCGCCGCGAGTGAATGAAGCGGGGCGAGGGCTTCGCTCAGCCGACAGATGGAGTCGATTCATGGCAGAAAACAAGATCAAGGAAACCGATGCGAGCGTCGAGGCATTTCTGGACGCCATCCAGGATGACGAGAAACGCCAGGACTGCCAGACGGTGCTGCAGCTGATGAAGGAAGTGACAGGAGCCGAACCCAGGATTTGGGGAGGCGGAATGGTGGGGTTCGGCAGCTATCATTACAAGTACCCAAGCGGCAGAGAGGGAGACTGGTTTTTGACCGGTTTCGCGCCCCGCGCGCGAGAACTGACGCTCTATATCACAGCCGGCTTCGATCGGTATGAGGCGCTGCTGGCCGATTTGGGCAAGTTCAAGACCGGCAGATCCTGTCTATACGTGAAACGCCTGGCGGATGTCGACCTGGGGGTCCTGAGGAAGCTGATCGCCGCGTCCGTGGACCATATGAGGAAGCAATACGGGTGAGACCGCAAAGCTCGGAGTTGAAATTCCAGAGCCGTTCGGAGCTTCAATCCATCATTCAATCGACGCAACTCAGAGCGGACGCGACATCGAACAGAAGCTGCGAACTGCTTTGAGAAACGGCAATATGGTTTCGTCAACAGGAACGCTGCGAAGGTGCAGCACGGGGCACCGGTAATACAAGCGCTCTGACTGCCCCGTCTGTCCCATTTGCGAGATCGAAAGAAAGCCGGAGAGCGTGTTTCTCTCCATGCTTGCGGCGCCCGCCAGACGGGCGCTCAAGCGAGAAGGAATTGCTTCGCTCGATCGACTTTCTGACTATAGCGAGGGCGAAATCCTGAAGCTTCATGGTATTGGGCCCAGCGCTATCCCGAAGCTCAGAGCGGCCTTGAACGAAGCCGGTCTGTCGTTCCGTGCAAAGTGACGGCGCCTCCCGGCGCAAAGCAAGGGGAAACTCTTATCGCGAGAACGCCTGGCCAGCTGGCCTGCAGGCCGTTGCGGGCGGACGGTCTGACCTATAAACTCTCTGGATGAAATTTGCGCATTACTTTCTCGCACTTCATTTGTGGGGCCTTGCGTTCTCTGCAGTGCACGGGCAGGGATACAATCTGCTCGTCGGCGGCGGGTCGATCGATAGCAACTGCGATCTTACGGATGAACACTGGGCTGACGCCACTTACCAATGGTTCGTAAACCGCTCGAAGCTTTCTGGTCCAAACGGAGGAAACGGCCGCATCCTGATCGTCGATTACGAAACCTATTCGCAATGCGATCAGAGCAATCCGGGCAGCTTCGTTGGCGAATGCGCCTATTTTCGTTGTCTGGGGGCTGTCGAGGCCGACCACGTTTGCGTAGCCGACGGCGGCGGAAGCGGGAGGTCTTCCTGCCTGAACCCGGACTCCGATGAGGTTTACGACCTGATTCTCGAATACGACGGTTTGTGGTTTCGGGGGGGCGATCAGTCCAGGTATGTCGACAACTGGAAGAACACGATGACCGAGTCGGCGATCCATAAGGTCTGGAGCGCCGGCGGAGTCCTCGGGGGAACCAGTGCCGGGGCGATGATTCAATCTGAAGTCGTCTCGACCGGCGACGCCCCTTCCTGGGAAGCCACCGGCGATCCCTTTCAGAATTCCATCCAGTTGACCGCCGATTTCTTCGCAGGACCGCACGCAATGTTGAATGAGACCGTCGTCGATTCCCACTTCTTCACGCGGGCTCGTTTGGGGCGGCTCTCGGTCTTTCTGGCGCGCCTCGAACAATCGGCGGGGATCTCCTATCTGGGCATCGGCGTCGATGCGGAGACCGGTTTGGCCGTGTATCCGGATGGAACCGGCCAGGTTCTCGGAGAGGGATCCGTTTCGTTCATCTTCCCCAGTTCGGAAACAGAGGTGCAACTCGAGCAGCGCAAGCCTCCCTATATTTCAAACTTGGAAACCCATATTCTCACGGAAGGCTTTCATTTCGATCTGCAAAGCCGGGTCATATTGACGGTCCCTGATTCGGCAACGCCTTCCGGACCATTTCCCAGTGCGCCGGCTTCTCAGCCGACTGTCATCAATGGCGCTGTGGAGGCGGACAGACAGAAGGCCTCGCTCTATATCTCAAATCCAACAACGCAAAACGCACTTTGGCAGGGCAAGCTCCTGCTGGCAGAAGGAACGCCCGGAATTGACAACGGCCTAGCCACCACCAATCTGGAAGACAGCTCGGCCTTAAGAGAGAACCGGGCGGGAGGCCCGTTGTGGGGCTTGAAGGAGCAAGCCAGCCAAGGCCTTGCCGTTTTCACCGACGGTTATTCGGGTTCAAGCTGCAACGCCGTTCAGGTTCATTCCGATGGAAGTCTGACGGCGCTCGCAGGCAAGGGATGCCCCCGGGAGCAGTCGGTGGTGGTCGTCGATTGTTGCGGACTGGAGTGGGTGGACCAGTCCCGGTGGGATCCTGACGGGGACGGCAAAAAGCGACAGAGCGTTGCGCTGACGCCCTGTCGCACGACTCTCTGGAACAGTCAACTCGGGGCGAGCGCCTACCTGCCGCGTTGTCTGAATCAGGGACCCGCGCCATTTTGCGGCGATGGGATCTGCGGTCCGGGCGAAGACTCGTGCAGTTGTCCCGAGGATTGCGGTCCGCCGCCTCCGGTTGAGACAAACTGCTCGGATGGCATTGACAATGACTGCGACGGACTGATTGACGATGAAGATCCCGACTGTCAGGCGGACTGCCTCCCCGCCGGAAGCACCTGCTTCGTCGATCAAGACTGCTGCTCGGAAAAATGCGTTGGAAGGCCCGGCAACAGGAAGTGTCAATCGAGCGGAGGGAGGCTGTTCGAGTAGCCATTTGTCCACGGGGCGCCTCATGCGGCAGCAAGGGATTGCGAAGCGGGCGCGTCGCACCGAGAATCGCGCCGCCCCGGCCGAAGGGAGGCATGGGGGGCGATCCCGCTCTTGATGGGCTTCCACAAACGAACCGATCTCCAGCCGTGAAGTTTTCAAAATGAAGTGAACGGGCGCCTTCGAAATCAGGGCCTCGCGAGACCCCAATTCGCCCCAAAAGTAAGGAAAACACTTGACTTTTCGCCCTTGTCTGGGTTACCAATGCCTATAGAGAGTTTCCTCTGGTTGGTAGGCTGGTTTGGATTAGGAGGCGCTCCTTGAAAATTGAAACCGTAAATGAGAGAGCGACGCTCGAATGGGTGAACCTTGCCCAGCTTCAGATAGCTTTTCATTACGAAAGCTCCTTTTACGGCAGTTGTCGCTTGAGCTGTCGAATCAAGCGCGTCAATTCCTCCCTCCGTATCGATCCAAAGACAGTGATGATCGAAGAGCGTCATCTCCTGCGGGGAGGGGAAGCGAATCTGTGCAGAATCGCAACCGATTGCCTGAACAGGCTGCTGATTCAGAATACGCGTAAGATTCTCAACGAATTCGAGCAGAGTAGGAAAGTCGAGAGTCGGCGAACGAACGGCGGCTGGCCCGTGTTCCGCTGGATCAAGCCGGATCGGATCAGCGCGCTGATCTTCGGAACCAAGGAGTTCTAATCGCGTTCGCGCCTCCCTTTTTCACCCGAACGGAATGCGGGATCCCTCAAGTTCCAAGAGTCGCTCCTTGACTTTCAGTCCGCCGGCAAAACCGGTCAATCTGCCATTGGAACCGAGGATGCGATGGCAGGGGACAATGATGGGGATCGGATTGCTTCCCACCGCGGCTCCAACCGCCCGTACAGCCTCAGGACGACCGATGCGAGCCGCCAGCTCTCTGTATGAAAGCGTCGTCCCGTAGGGGACCTTGAGAATGGCGTTCCATACCGATTCTTGAAAGGCCGTCCCCTCCAGAGACAGCGGCAACATAAACTTTCTTCGCTTTCGTTGGAAATATTCAGCCAGCTGATTTCGAGCTTCTCGAATCCAGCGGTGCTCTGCCAGGCCTGGGGCGTCTCCGGGGCTCCCCGTCGCCGGAAAGTCCGAGGGGATGGCCGGCCCGCCTGTGAAAGCGATTCGGCAGACCCCTTCCTCGCGGCAGCTCAGCTGCAGAATTCCGATCGGAGTCTCGGCCGGCGCGGTAAAGATTCGCATGGCCGTTTCAAGATAAACCCATAGGCTGTCGTTTCGAGCGGGCCGAGGGAAAACGCGCTTTTTCAGGCAGCGCAGCGCGTTTTTCCAATGGAACTTAGAAATCCGGATCCGCTTTGCGGCTACGGCTCGATTTCCGGAGTGATCTCGCGCCACATCAGAGTTTTCAGCGGAAACAGGTTGACGGCCATTTGGATCTTGGCGCCGTCGAAATAGAAACGGCTGTTCCCACTGAGGTTGAGGGATGCCGTTCCGAAGCCGTCATCGGTGAGATTGGCCAGCAGGAGGCCTCCGGTAATCGATTTGTTGGCCCCGCCCATAACGAGCTCGCCTTGGCCCAGCACCAGGACCAGGCCGTTGTAGTTGAATGCTCCCTGGTAGTCGAATGTGCCGCGCACCACTAGCAGGCCGGAGCCTGAACCGCTTCCGGAGAGTTGAAAGTCGCCGTCCACGTATGTGATCTGTGGATTATCGCGCGTGCCCAGCTCGATGTCGCCACCGGACAGTTCGGTGCCGTCCGGGTAGATTTCATCGGCGATCAATGGAATCCGTTCAAGCAGTTCGGCGAGGAATTCCGGGTCCATCAGCTTCAGCAGTTCTTCGTCCTCGCTTTCTCGCATCTCTTCCGTGTCGTCACGAATAGAAGGGAGGCTGCCGAAGTCTCCGCTGGCTCCGGTGACGTTGCTGCGCTGGTTGGTGTCCAGGCTGTTGTAGATTTCTTGGGCCGCCGCGGACCCGTCTCCGCCGTCGGGATCGTCGTTCAGAATCGAAATGCCGGGAGTTTCGGAGTCCCCTTGAATGCGGAATGCGTTCCCATTGAACTCCGCCGTTACGTTCGGGCCCAATAAGGTCAAGGGCGACCCGACATTCATGCTTGCGTCCCTGCGGACCAACGATTCGATCACGGCTACGGAATTTCGGAACGTGCTGTCGTAAGCGAATGACTGGCCTGGGCCGCTGCGGTGGATTCCGACCACTCGAATCACGACCGTGGAGTCAGAGTCGAAGTAAATGTCTCCGTCGCCGTCATCATTGTCGCTGACCTTTGCGAAGTATCGCCCGTTTCCAATTTCAATGCCGTAGCGCGGGGTCAGAAGTCCGAAGACGTCGCGGCTTCCCGTCCGGGTCGGCGGACTCATGAAGTCGATCGAACGAGCTTCCAGCAGCGGCAAAGGATTTCGATACGAAAAGGCGCCGTCGTCGGCTCCTGCGATGAACTCCGGAATCTGGACAGGCGTGGAAAGCACGGTTGTGAAGTCCGTGCCTCGCAGCGCCGACTTGGTCGCATTGAATCCGGCATCTGCAATCTGGAGTGCCTTCAGGTGATTCTCATATTCGGCGCTGGAGGAGTACTCATCCAGGCTGAGCAGAGTGATCCCGAGTCCCAGGACGGAAAGAGACATCGCTACGAGCATAACGACCAACAGGGCCGAACCTTTATCTTTTCGATGGTTCATGCGGGTTACTCCATGAATTGGAAAATTCGGCTGCGAACAAACACTTCGGACGCCAGCGTCACGGTTGAAACGTGACCCGTTTGCAGATCGGGCTTTTCGCCCCGGCCGGTCATCCTTATTCGAACCCTGGCTATCTCTTCCGGATCGACTGCGGGCGCTCCCGAGTGGCTGAGGAATTCAACCTGGAAATCCGTAATACGCTCTGCGAGGATCTCTTCGCCGTAGCCGATGTCGATAAACAGCTGCTCGGCAGCGGGATTGAAGCGGATGACGACCTGTTCGAAAATGCTTTCCAACTTCCCGTCCGGGTCGCCGCGGGATTCCATCGCATCGGCGGTTGTGCTGGAAACGCTGCCGGTCAGATCACTGTTGATGAGAAACTGCCCCTCCTGCAGCGGCTCAATCGGGTGCGCCAGGAGCTGCTGCGTCGGGTCGCTTCCCGCCTGTCGCAGGTAGCGGGTGATAGTGTTCATAGCCATCCGAAGCTGCCGGGCGTTTGAGACGTGATCGCTCTGGCTGCGGGACGTAAACTGGCCTTGATTGAACAGCATGAGGATGGGGACCAGCAGCAGCGTAAACACCAGGGTCGCCACCATCATTTCCAAAATGGAGAATCCGCGGTTGTCGCATTTCATGGCGAAAAATACGTTTCCAGTCTGACTGTTCTAGTGACTCGAAACCTTTCGCCTTCGGGCCGCACTTCGACCGTCACGCCCTTGAGCCCTCCGGCCATGGAGACGATCTCCCAATCCACCAGAAAGCTGCGCTGCGCCTGAGAGGCGTCTTCGGGAACCGCAAGGTCAATTCTCTCCGGGCCGTGGGAGCCATCCGCCAAGTTCCCCGATGACTGGCCGCTGGACACCTGCAAAGTGAACAACGCCTGGAGTTCCTCCAGCTTCGCCTGAGCCAGTTCAGTCGCTTTCGTTCGGTAGTCGGCCGCCTGGTTCAGTTCCATTGACACCAGCATCAGATGTCCCAGACCGAGCAGGCTCACGCCCAGGATGAGGATGGCGAAAAGCGCCTCCAGCAGTGAGAACCCGCGCTGCCGTGAATCAGTAGGTTTCATTTGATTCCACGTTTCCCAGCCGAACCAGACCTGAGGGCGATACTTCGATCGTGATGAAACTGCCCCAGCCGTCGGACAGCGTCACGTCGCCTTGCTGAGCGTGTCCCCGCGAGAAAAAGCGAATCTGCGCTGGAGGATTCACAAACTGGATGCCCGCTTCCAGCCGATGGGCCGAGCGGGGCGGGTGATCGAGGTCGGCCTCGTCCACGATCTGAAAAGTCCGAGTCGTGGGATTGATTGCAACCTGAAATACAGCGTTTCTGGACATTGCCAGCGTGCGGGCGTAATCGAGTTCCGACGCCAGTCGGGAGGCGGAGCTCATCAGGCGATAGATGCTGAGAGACTGCTGCACCTGCGGGACGGCCACCGATGCGATGACCGCTCCAGCGGCCAGAACGAGCAGCAGCTCGACGAAGGTGTACCCACGGGCGTATTTCGGGCGCATTACAAAAAGAGCGTAGCAAACGGGGCTCCGGAAGCGATGTGAGGGACATCACAAGTCGAGCCCTTCCGAAAGGCGAGGCTCCCCCCAAAAACCTGGCACGACGGGGCTTCTCCGCGCATTTGCGCCGGCGGAGTCAATCGAACGGACGATTCAGCTGAACAGTAGCTCTTCGACGAGGCGATCGGGATCGGGAATGATGAACTGGCGGGTTTCGACGCGAATCAACTCTTCCGCCTGCAGGTGGCTTAGGATGCGCGTGGCGGTCTCGCGAGAAATTCCGGTGATGTCGGCCAGTTCTTTGTGGGTGAGGCGCATATCGATCTTGATGGCGCCGTTCTCTTCGACTCCCTTTTTCTTGCAGAGCTGGTAAAGAGCCGTGCGAACGCGCGCGTCGGCGTTGTGAAACGTGAGAATCTCAATCTGGGCCCAAGCGTCGCGGCAACGCTGACAGAGCGCCTTCAATAGGGCCTGATTGATCTGCTGATTGGCGAGCAGATTCTGAAAGTCCGAAGAGGAAAGCACGTAAATGGTCGTGGGCACGACGGCGGTGACGCTGGCCGGCGAAGTGCCGCCGTCCAGAAGCGCCATTTCCCCGAACGACTCCCCCGATTCGTGAAATGCCAGAATCATTTCCTTTCCGCTGGGAAGCAGCCGCGAAACCTTAACCCGGCCCTTCTTGACGACGTACATGTACTTGCCGGTGTCTTCCTCAAAGAAAACGATTTCGCTCCTCTTGTAGTGCCGTTCCTTAAAAAGGCTGGAAATTCGCACCAAAGTGTCCTCGTCCAAATCGGCGAAGACAGCCACTCTTTTCAAAAAACTCAAGTCAACGTTCATAAGCCCTTACATGCAGATCCTAAGGACCCCCCCCCAACGCGTGAGCCTGCTTCCGCTCGCCGTTCCCAGCTGGAAGCCGTCGGCGCTTTCCGGGCGCTTTTGTTCCGAGTCCCGCATGGCCTCCTCTCTGAAAGATACCATAGCAGGCCCACCAAAACTTTTGAATACGCTAGCCCGCATTTCTCACACGCCTCCTACTGCGGCGCCGGATAGCGGCGCGCCAAGCCGCGTTCCCGACTGTCGCTGCAATGCGTTTTCAGCCTGCACACTGTCCCCCGCCGGCGCCGATCCTCGCAGCAGCCGGCTTAACCAGCATTTCTCACACTGCTTCTACTGCGGCGACGGAGAACGACGCACCAGGACTTCAATCACGGGCTGCCAAGCCTCCTCGACGTACTGCACGAGTACGACGGGGGGGGCCTTCGTCGCGCGCCTTGCATCCGCGCCGCTCTCCGCCGCCTCGCTACCAACCAGTGTGAGAAATGCGGGTTAAGAGTTCTTCCGTTTCTCCTTTCTGAGGGCCGCAACCAGCGCAGCCAGAAAGCCCCCCCACACGACGGTCAATACGACGGCCATGGTGGCGAAGGTCAAGATGCTCATTCGCTCAGAGTCCTTTCAGCTACAAAGCGGTTGATCGCGACAAAAATCACCAGCATGACGCCCCATTGAAGCAGGCAGGTTCCGACGGATTCGGGCAAGAACGGATTCCACCAGTTTTCCGGATCGGCCTGAACGACCTGCCAGAACCACCAGGCGACCAGGATCAGCACCTGAGCGGGAATCGCGTATTGGATGATCCAGTCGAACCAGCGCCCGACGGTCAGATCGCTTCCGGCTGCATTGACATCCTCCAGTCGAAAGCGCTCCGTTCCGCTTCGAATGACGGCAAAGGAGATAAATGCGCCGCTGATCATCAGGCCGACTCCCCATACCCAGTCCTGGTTGACGAAGAAATCCAGGCTGAGCGCCGAGGGGATGCCGGCCAGAAGGGCGAATCCGTACACGAGGATCAGCGCCTGGCTGCGTCTCAGCTTCATATCCATCAGCACTCGCGTGGCCAATTCCAACATGGAAATCAGGGAGCTCAGCGCGGCGCAGGTCAGGGCAAGAAAGAAGACGACGGCGAAGTAGTATCCGCCGGTCATTTGCGCAAAGAGCTGGGGGATCCAGATGAATGTCAGGCCGGTATTGGCGGGTCCCGGAGTCTGGAGGACTTCGGCCGCCTGCTGCGGGATGAGAGCGAAGACCGTGCAGAAGATCGTGATGCCGGCCAGCAGCGAAACCGAGTTGTTGCCGAGTCCGATCAGAGCGGCGTTGAGCGGAACGTCTTCATTTTTTCTCATGTAGACGGCGTAGGTCAGAATCAGACCCCAGCCGGCGCCCGTATCCCAGGCGTTCTGGGTTAAGGCCTGCAGCCAGACGCGATGATCGAGCAGACTTTGAAAATCAGGCGTGAAGAGAAACGTCAGCCCCTGCGACGCTCCTGGGAGCGTGACGGCGCGTATGGCCGAGACGATGATCAAGGCCAGCAGGGTAGGGATCAGGATCCGATTGACGCGCTCGATTCCTGCGACCACTCCGCGGGCGATGACCAGGGCTCCCAGACTGAGGGCGACAATGTGAAACAGGACCGGCTGCGTTCCCGATTGAGCGAACTGCGCCCAGTCGGCGCCATGGTCGGCGACGCCGAAAAGACGCCCGCTGAGCGCCGTCATCAGATATCGGATGCACCAGCCCGCTACCACCGAGTAATAGAAGAGGATGGCGGTCGCCACGAACCCGACGAACATCCCCATCCAGGCGTAGCGCTTTCCCAGCAGGGAGGCGAAGGAACCGACGGTCCCGAAACGCGTCCTTTTGCCGATGGCGAACTCGGCGATGATCAGCGGTATGCTCCACAAGAACAGAAAAATCACCCAGGGAATCAGAAACGAGCCGCCGCCGTTGGCCGCGGCAATGCGCGGAAATCGCCAGATGTTGCCGGTGCCCACGGCGATTCCGATCACCGAAAGGATCAGACCCCAACGGGAGGTGAAGCGTTCGGCGGCTTTCATGCTCCGCTCCGCTCCAGATAACGGCGGATCTGCATGCCGGGATCGGGCTGGCAGACGATATCGGAAATCACCGCCACTGCATTGGCGCCGGCATTCCAGACGGCGGGAGCCCTTTGAAGCGTGATGCCCCCGATGGCGACCAGCGGAAGCGAGGTTAGGCGGCGCCATCGGGAGAGGCGGCGAACTCCCACGGGCTGCCGCTCGGCAGCCTTCGTAGAGGAAGGAAAGATCGGGCCGACCGCGATATAGTCCACATTCTCTGCGCAGGCTGCTTGAAACTCCTCGAAGGTGTGGGTGGAGATTCCCACCACTGAGCCGGGTCCAAGCAACCGGCGCGCCGCGGCCACCGGCAGGTCCTGCTGGCCGAGGTGCACGCCGGAGGCTCCGGCCTCCAGCGCAAGATCCGGGCGGTCGTTCACGACCCATCCGGCGCCGAAGCTCTCGGCCAGACGCGCCACTCCTCGCAGGGTCTCCGTCAGCTCCCGGTCCGAAAGGTCTTTTTCACGAACTTGAAAGAATCGAATTCCCGATCGCAAAAACAGCTGAGCCTGTTCCAGATGCCTCTGCGGCGGGCCCCAGCCGCGGTGGGTCAATGGATAAAGCGGGCCCAGCTGAAAGCGGCTCATCTGCCTAGAAGAGCTCCATGACGTTTTGGATCAGGATCGCCAGGATCGCAATCGGACACACGAACCTGATCAGGACGGTCCAAACGGTCCGCAGGCGGAAGCTCCTGTTTTCGGATTCGACTTCCTCCAGAGCGTTGGAAATCCCCCACTTCCAACTGATAAACAGACAAAGCAGCAGCGCGCCAATCACCAGAGAAACCTTCCCGAAGATGAAGTCGGCCCGATCCAGAAAACCGGAGAACATCGCGATGTACCCGTTCCCCAACGCGCTGGGGATGCCCAACAGAAAAGCCGCCGCGCCGACGCCCATGGCCGCCTTTCCGCGAGGGATCCCCCGCTGGTCGATCAGATAGGCGACGACCACTTCCAGCAGTGAAATCGCGGAGGTCAAGGCGGCGATAGCCAGGAGCAGGTAAAAGGCGGTCCCGAAAAGCTGGCCGAAGGGGATCTGATTGAAAATGTTCGGCAGGACGATGTAAATGAGGCCCGGCCCGGCGTCCGGGGCGAGGCCCTGAACCGCAAACAGCGCCGGAAAGATGGCGAAGCCGGCGAGAAATGCGACGAAGACGTCGGCGGCGCTGACGTAGGCGGCCGACGAAACGATGTTTTCTCTGCGCGAAAGGTAGCTGCCGTAAGTGATCATCGCTCCCATTCCGAGGCTCATGGAAAAGAACGCCTGTCCGAGAGCCGACAGCACGACCTGCATGCTGAGCTTGCTGAAGTCGGGTCGCAGATAGTATTCGATCCCGACCGCTGCGCCCGGGAGTGTGACGCTGCGAAAGACCAGCAGCAAAAGAATCACGAGCAAGACGGGCATCAGGATCGTCGTCACGCGTTCAATGCCGCCCTGAATCCCGCCTGTGACGACCCAGACCGTCAGTACGATGAACAAAAAGTGGAGAAGGATCGCATAGGGGCCGTTGGCGACGAATTCGGAAAACACGCCCGACACTTCCGGCCCGCTCAGCCCTTGAAACGTGCCGGACAACGTCATCCAGATGTAGTGAAGGGTCCACCCTGCCAAGACGCTGTAATAGCTGAGAATCACCAATCCGGTGACGACGCCCAGCACCCCGACCCATTTCCAGGCGGAATCCGGCGCCAGGTTTTTGAAAGCCCCGACCGGGTCGCTTTTTGCGCTTCGTCCCACCGTAATCTCTGCGATCATGACCGGAACCGCGATCAGCAGCACGCAGCAGAGATACACGAGCACGAACACGGCGCCGCCGTTCAGCCCCACCTGAGTGGGAAAGCCCCAGATGTTTCCGAGGCCGATGGCCGAGCCGGCCGCGGCCAGCACGAATCCCAGCCTGGATCCCCAATTGCCCCTGCCCTGATTTTCAACTTTCATTCAGGGTTTTCCCTCTCGAGTTTACGCTGACGGCGCGACGCCCCTCGACTGATTGCGGGCTTCCTTTAGGATTCCGCTGTCTTCCAGAAACGACGTGCCATAGCGCCCGGCCTGGAATTCGGGATGATTCAGAATTTTACGCTGCAACGAAATCGTCGTCTCGATCCCTTCCACGATGAACATGTCCAAAGCTCGCAGCATCCGATCGATCGCCTCACGGCGGGTCGATCCGTAGGAAACCAATTTTGCGATCATCGAATCGTAGTGGGGAGAAACCACCCAATCCTGGTAGGCCGTGGAATCGACCCGGATCCCCGGGCCGCCGGGAGGATTGTAACCGGTGATCCTTCCGGGCGAGGGACGAAAAGTAGCCGGATCCTCGGCGTTGATCCGACACTCGATGCTGTGGCCTTGAAAGCGAACCTGGTGCTGGCTGAAAGGGAGCTCCAGACCCGACGCGATCCGGATCTGCTCCTTAACGATGTCGACGCCCGTAACCGTCTCCGTGACAGGGTGCTCCACCTGAATTCGCGTATTCATTTCGATAAAGTAAAAGTTTCCCTCCGCATCCATCAAAAATTCCATCGTCCCGGCGTTCCGGTATCCGATCTGGCGCACCGCTTCGACGGCCCTCACCCCCATCGTTTGACGTTGCTCGTCTGTGACGGCCGGGCTGGGCGTTTCCTCCAGAAGCTTCTGGTGTCTGCGCTGCACCGAACACTCTCTTTCGCCCAGGTGGACGATATTGCCCCTTTCGTCGGCCAGAATCTGAAACTCGACGTGCTTTGGATTGACCAGATACTTTTCGATGTAGACCTCGGAGCTTCCGAAGGCGCCGAGGGCCTCCGACTGAGCCGTGGAAACCGTCTCCTGAAGCTGCTTCGGGTCCGAAACGATCCGCATGCCGCGCCCCCCTCCTCCCGCAGCGGCTTTCACGATCACTGGGAATCCGATTTTCTCCGCGATCCCGTCCAGGCGACTCAGGTCCTCCTCTCCCAGCGCCTCCGAGCCAGGAATGATGGGCAGACCGGCCTCCTGCATGGTTCGACGAGCCCGGGCCTTGTCCCCCATCAACTCAATCGCCTGCGGGCTGGGGCCTATGAACTTCATTCCGCAGGTTTCGCAGAGTTCGGCGAAACGAGAATTCTCGGACAGATAGCCGTACCCGGGATGAATGGCGTCGACATTCGTAATTTCAGCGGCGCTGATGATGCTGGGAATGTTTAGGTAACTTTCCGAGCTCCGCGGCGGGCCGATGCAGACGGCTTCGTCGGCGAAGCTCACGTGGAGGGAATGCCGGTCCGCCTCTGAGTATACGGCTACGGTTGGAACGCCCAGTTCCTTGCAGGCGCAAATAATCCGGAGCGCGATCTCCCCTCTATTTGCAATCAGAATCTTCTTGAACATGGAATTCCACGTGAGTCAGGAAGAGAGGCGAATCTTGAAAAGGGCTTCTCCGAATTCAACCGGTTGCCCGTTCTCCACCAGGACTTCCACGATTTCCCCCTCCACGTCGCTCTCGATCTGGTTGAATATTTTCATCGCCTCGATAATGCATAGCACGCTTCCTGGCTCGACTTTCGACCCGATCTGCACAAACGGCTCAGCATCCGGTTTCGCGGTGATGTAGAAGGTGCCCACAATGGGCGCGGTAAACAGATGGAGATCCTGGTCGCGGTCGGCTTCCTTCTGAACCGAGGCAGGTAGAGAGGCCGGATCGGCGGGGGCCGCCTCGGCTTCGGCGGCGGACGGCTCGGCCGGGAACGCCGCCGCCGATTGGCCGATCGACTTGCGGAGGCGGATTCTGACTCCCGACTTCTCCATTTCAAATTCTTCGATGGCGGAATCTTCCAACAGCCCGATGAGCTCTTTGATTTCGCTGATCTTCATTGAATCTCCTCGAAAATTGAGGGAAGCGTCGGCCTATTTTCACGACAGG
>DATKAT010000349.1:0-3046 GCA_035514675.1 Acidobacteriota bacterium
GTCGGACTTCAGAATCGCCCGAATCCGGTCTACCAGCACGCCTATCAGTTCCTGCGGTCGAGAGCGGCCGGGTCGCTGGTTACCGACAAAGGGCACTGGTACGAGAACAACAGTTGGCGTCGGCCCGTCGGGCAACCGGAGTTCGAAGAATTCCTCAATTGGAAGCTCGACGCCGACATCTCGCTGGGGCTGCTGGGCGAAGCCGGCGTCCACAGCTTCGACAACTTCCTGCGCCACCGTTCCGATTTCCCGGCGGCGGTTTCCTCCTTCGGATCGATCATGAAGTGGCGCGACGGTCGAGCGGTCGAGGACGTCGTCTCCTGCATCGTCGAATACGCGGACGGCTTTTTGAGCCGATTCGAGGCAAGCCTCGCCAACTCCTTTCGCCAGAAGTATTACCTGGTGAACGGCACGGAGGGGAGTTTTTTGCTTCAGGACGCGCGGGCCTGGTGGTTTAAGGAAGTCGACGCGCCGAGCCTGGGCTGGGAGGTCTACGCCTCCAGAGAAAGGATAGGGGACGAGGAGGGAATCGTGCTGCTGGCGGACGCCACGCAGTTGCTGGAGAAAGGATTCATTCCGGGCCAGCATCGGGAGGACTCGGAGGCGGCCCTCGAGGACGATCCGCTGCAACTGGCCATCGAGGATTTTTTCAATTCGATTCGGGAGGGCCTGCCTCCGGCTGCCGGCTTTCGCGAAGGTCATCGATCGGCCGTCATGGCGATCCTGGCCCATCAAGCGCTGCGGCGACGCGAGCGCCTGGAGATCGACCCATCCTCGTTCGAAATCTAAACGGCGTGCAAGAACTGTTGATTCGGGCAGCGCACGCGATGAACTGTCGATTCGAACTCGCGCTGCTCGGGGACGACCCCGAGCGGCTGCAAGCGATCGGCCAGGAAGCGCTGGAGGAAATCCGATCCGTTGAGCGTCAGTTGAACTTCTTCTCCCCCCAAAGCGAAATCTCCCGCGTCAATCGACGAGCCGCCGAACGTCCCATCAAGGTTCAGCTGCGCGTCTTTCGTCTCCTGGAACGGTGCCGCACGCTCTGGGAGGCGACCCGGGGGGCCTTCGATCCCACCGTCAGCCCGCTGCTTCGCGTGTGGGGCTGGTATCAAAAAAAGGGAAGAATCCCGCCGGAGGACGAGAGGCGTGAGGCTCTCCGATGCGTCGGCATGAACCTGCTGGAGCTGGATCGTGAAAAATGCACGGTGCGGTTTCTTCGTCCCGGGGTCTCCCTGAACCTGGGCTCGGTCGGCAAGGGGTACGCGCTGGATCGGGCGGCGGAGATTCTCACGGAATATGGCGTGGAGGCGGCTTTCCTTCATGCCGGAACCAGTTCAGCGACGGGACTGGCCGGGCGGGACTGGCCGGTGGCGATCGCGCACCCAGTGGCGGGGGAGAGAAGGGAAATCGCCGTCGTTCGTCTGCGCGGACGCAGCTTGGGCGTTTCAGGGCTGCACGGAAACTCGCTGGAGGCGGAAGGGAAGAGCTTCGGACACGTCCTCGACCCCAGCACCGGGATGCCGGTGAGCGCCTATCTGACGGCTGCCGTCGTTACCCGTTCGGCCGCCGACGCGGACGCCTTCAGCACGGCCCTGCTTTGTCGGGGCCAGGAACTGGCGGGGGCCCTGCCCGATGTCGATTTCGCCCTGTGCATGGATCGGAACGGCGCGGTCTGGAAACAAGGAGCGTCATGACCAAACGAAACGTCGCGACGGCGGGGCGCAGTCCGGCTTTACCCCGTTTGTCAGCCTCCCTCAGACGAGACCTTCGTTCGCGTTCGGTGCAGGATGCGCTAGAATGAGCCGAACATTCATCCCGCCATCGGTTTCCATTCCGGCGATCGTGGGTGGTGAAAGGAGTATCGATCGGTGCACGAGAAGAAGAATCCTACGAACAAGCGCAGACGCCCGTCTTCCGGAGCTCGGGACGCTTCCCGGACTCCTAGTCGGCGCGATTTTCTCATCGGTTCCGGGGCCGTGGCGGTGGGCGCCGCCATCAGCGCCGCCTCTTCCAGGCGAGTTCTCGGCGCCAACGACCGCATCCGTTTGGGCATCATCGGCTGCGGCGGAATGGGAACGGGCCACATTCAGCATTTTGCGGCCGACGACGGCGCCTTCGCCCATCAGACCAACACCGCCATTACCGCCGTCTGCGACGTTTTCGATCCGCGCAAGGAGCGGGCAGAGGCCATGAGCGGCGGCGCCAAAGTCTTTCACAATTATCAGGATCTGATTTCTTCGGGCCTGGTCGACGCCGTCATCATCGCCAGCCCGGAACACTGGCACTACCGGCAGGCCCTGGACGCGACCCACGCCGGTCTGGACGTATACCTTCAGAAAGCGATGACTCGAACCTTCGCAGAAGCCAAGTCGCTGTACCAGGAGGTCGGCAAACGAGACTGCGTCTTTCAACTGGGGTCCCAATATATGCGGACCCCCACCTGGGCGCGGGCCAGAGAACTGTTCGACGAAGGCCTGGTGGGCAAGATGACGCTGTGTCAGACAAGCTACTGTCGCAACAGCAGAGACGGAGAGTGGAACTACCGGCACGAGCCGGAGGCGCGGCCGGGCGAGAACCTGGACTGGAAGGCCTGGCTGGGACCGCTCACCTATACGGCCTTCAATCCTGATTACTTCTTCAGGTGGCGAAAGTACAAGCTGTTTTCCGCAGGGATCATCACCGATCTGCTGCCGCACAAAATTCACACGCTTTCCTACGTCATCGGGCCCCGGTTTCCCAAACGGGTGACGGCCCTGGGCGGAATCTACGTGCATCCGGACCGGGAAGTGGCCGACACCGTGGTGGTCACGATCGAGTTTGACGATTTCACGATGCTGGTGCCCGGCTCCACCAGCAATGAAGTGGGTCTCGAGGATCTCATCCGCGGCCATCGGGGAAATCTCTACGTGGGAGGCAATACGGTCCGCCTGGTGCCGGAGCGCGCCTACGCGGATGAATTCGACGCCATCGAGGAGCGCGTGCAGCCGGCCGCCATGGGCCAACACCAGGCGCATCTTCTGGAGTGGGTCGAGTGCATTCGGAGCCG
>DATKAT010000350.1:0-4681 GCA_035514675.1 Acidobacteriota bacterium
GGACGCAGTGCTTGCCGCGCGCGATAAGGATGCGCGCAGAATCTTTGACGCCGTCGTTGCAGATGTGGACCGGTTCGCGGCCGGAGCCCGCCAGCAGGACGATCGCACGATCACCATCATCAAAAGGGGGCTGTCAGGCTAAACGCTGGAACCGCCACTGTGGGACCGGCATCCCTGCCGGTCATTTCCCGATCGCTGGCTGGAAGCCGGCGCCACTTTCAGGACACTAGCGCGCCGTCGCTTCCCGAATTTCACGATCCAGATCGAGAAGGTCCTGATTCTGCGGAAACCGGCGCAGACCGTCCTCGACGACGCTTAGGGCTTTCTGGTGCCGATCTTCCGTCAGGTGAACCTGTGCCAGCCAGAAATAAGCCTTGGGAAAACTCTCTTGGCGTTCTGCCGCGGCCGCGATCTCCAGGTGGGCGCGCGCCACCCGCAGGTTGTCCAGGTAGAAGTGGCACATTCCGGCAAGATAGTGGAAAAGAGGCCGATCCGGGTCGCGCCTCAGAAGCTGCTGGAAAATCTGAAGGGCCTCTTCATATCGGCCGTCGATCGCCAGGGCGACCCCGGATTGGACCTTCTCCGGAGCTTCGGCGCCAACGACCGGTCCCAGCAGGATCAGGGCAAGGAGCGAGAAGGCCATGCATCGATTTTCGCACCCCGTTCGTCCGGCATCAACCCCTCAGTTGTCCGCATTTCGGCGACTCGATATAGTGAGGCCCATGATCCTGAAAGACGAGGTCGCAATCGTCACTGGGGGCAACGCCGGGATCGGAAAGGCCACCGCTCGAAGGCTGGGCATGGAGGGCGCGAAAGTGGCGATCTGCGGGCGAAACGAATCGACGCTCGAGTCGGCCGTCCGCGAGCTGAAAGGGGAGGGCATCGAAGCGTTCCATCGACGCTGCGACGCGGCCGACGCCCGGCAAGTCGGTGATTTCGTCTCCAGCGTGGCGGAGCGCTTCGACAGAATCGACGTATTGGTCAACAATGCGGGAATTTCAGGTTTGACCCCTCTGAGGGATCCGGATGACGGCGTCTGGAGCAGCATCATCGAAACCAACCTGAGCGGGCCGTACTATTTTCTCAGCCGCGTGCTGCCCCACATGCCTGAAGGCGGGCGCGTCATCAACGTGTCATCCGTTCTAGGGCGCTTCGGGGTTCCCGGATATGCGGCGTATTGCACTTCCAAACACGGCATTATCGGCCTGACCCGCGTGGCCGCCCTGGAGCTGGCCGACCGCCGGATCACCGTTAACGCCGTCTGTCCAGGTTGGGTGGAAACCGATCTGGCGCGACAAGGCATGGAGCGCGGCGCCGCCGGAATGAACGTCACCTATGAGGAATTTCGGGAAAAAGCGCTGCGAAGGGTTCCGTTAAAAGAAATCATCGAACCGGAAGAAGTGGCCGCTTTGATTCTGTTTCTCGCCTCCCCGGAAGCGCGCAACATCACCGGACAGACCTATAACCTGTGCGGCGGTCAGGTGATGAACTAACGTTGCAGCACCGGCATCCCTGCCGGTCGGAATCGCCGGCTGGAAGCCAGTGACACAGCGCTGCTACGCTCAACCGTCAACCAACTTGCGGACGGATTCGGCGATCCTGGCGGCGCTGATGCCGAACAAATCCATCAGCTCTTCAGACTTTCCGGAGCGGGGCAGGCCGTTTACAGCGATCTGACGAAAGCGGCAATCGATTCCGCTGATTGCCATCCGTACCGCCTCTCCCAGACCTCCTTCCGGATAATGGTCCTCAACAGTGACGACCGCGCCGGTTTCTTCGGCCGCTGCGCGCAGCGTTTCCTGATCGATCGGTTTGACGCAGTAAAGGTCGATGATCCGAATCGGAACGCCTTCGCCGCGAAGCTGCTCGTAGGCCTCTAAAGCCTCGTGCAAAGTGACCCCCGCGCTGACAACGACGGCACGATCTTCGGGGCTGGAGCGCAATACCTTCGAGCCTCCGATCTCGAAGGTTTCGTCATTCGAGTACAGAATGGCCGTCTTTGGACGGGACGTTCGAATGTAGACGATTCCGGGAGCATCGGCCGCTAAAGGGAGCAATTTTTCCGCGCAGACAGCGTCGGAAGGGTACAGAACGGTCGATCCCTGGACGGCGCGCATCATCGCCAGATCCTCCAATGCCATCTGAGAGGGACCGTCTGCCCCGATCGAGACGCCGGCGTGCGAGCCGCACAGCTTCAGATTCGCCTGCGAAATGGCCGACATGCGGATGAAATCATAGGCTCGGCTCAGAAAGCAGGCGAACGAAGAGGCAAACGGAATCTTACCCAGCGCCGACATGCCTGCCGCCGCTCCCACCATGTTCTGCTCCGCGATATAGAAATCGAAGAACCGCTCCGGAAAGGCTTCGGCAAACTTCTCGGAGTAAGTCGAATTCTTCACATCGGCATCCAGTGCGACCACCTCGCTTCGCGCCGCGCCCAGTTTTCGGAGCCCGGTTCCATACGCCAGGCGGGTGGCGACGCGATCGGAAGAATCGTAATTCGGCGGCTCGATCTCGGCGGTGGATTGCCGCGGCGCCTGTCCGGTGTTTTCCGGTTTGGCCAGGCTCAGATCCTCCGTCAGCTCGAGATTCTCTCCGATTTCCTGCAGCGCCTGGCGGAGTTGATCGGGATCGGTCACCGGCTTGCCGTGCCAGCCCTCCCTGTTCTCCATAAACGAAACGCCTTTGCCTTTGAACGTCCTGGCAATCAGGATGACCGGCTGCCCCTCGCTCTGGAGGGCGTCCTGCAGGCGGGCGGCGATTTCCGGGACGGAGTGGCCGTCCAGAGTATACGTCTTCCATCCAAAGGCTCTGAATCGATTATCGTACTCTTCGATGCGATGCTGGTACATGGTCGGATCGCTCTGTCCGAGCCGGTTGACGTCTAAAATCGCGATGAAGTTGTCCAGCTTCCTGTGACTGGCAAGAGCCGCCGCTTCCCAGACCGCCCCCTCCGCGGTCTCGCCGTCTCCCAGCAAGGCGTATATCTTATTGCCTAATCCGTCCAGATTGGCGGCCAGCGCCATTCCCAGGGCGTTGGACAGACCCTGTCCAAGAGAGCCGGTGGCCACGTCAACATAGGGGCTTCTAGGAGTTGGATGACCTTCCAGCGTGCTGTCGATCTTTCGAAGATTCTTCAGTTCCTCGACGGGAAACGCTCCCGCTTCGGCCAAAACCGCCCACAGAATCGGGGCCCCATGACCTTTCGATAAGACAAAGCGATCGTTGTAGGGACTGCGTGGATTCTGCAGGTCGTAGCGCAGAAACTGGAAAAAAACGGTGGCCACGATTTCCGCACAGGAAAAGCAGGTGCTGGGGTGTCCGGAAGCCGCTTCGGCGGTCGAAAGGAGGGAATGCCTTCTCAACCGGTTCGCCATCACCTGAAGGGCCTGCGCCCGAGCCTCCGAAAGCGTTGCTGATTTGGCAGCGGTCTGATGATTCATCGATGTTCCATCTGTGATAGTTTCGACTGGTCTTCTGAAAGAGTTTTTCGGTCGACGATCGAACTATATTAAAGGCTATGGAGAGTGTCAAACGAACCCGGATCTCAGCCCGCAGGGTGGTCACTCCGCTGGAAATTTTAACCGACGCCATTGTCGAATTCTCCGACGGGACAGTGCGGCTTGTGGAAACTGAAGGGGAGAATTCCCGTGCGATGCCGGCGGATGTTTCCGGACACCTGCTCATTCCGGGAATGATCGATCTGCACGTCAACGGCAGCGGCGGCCGCGACGCCGCGGAGGGCACATTCGAGGCGCTCGAAAAGATGTCCCTGTCGGCGGCCGGTCGCGGATGCACCGGCTTTCTGCCCACGCTGATCACCGATCGTGCGCCCACCCTGATCGAAAGACTGTCCCATCTTTCGGCCGCGATGGCTGAGGAGTGCCCCGCAGCCGCCCCCCTCGGAATCCACCTGGAAGGTCCTTTTCTGAACCCCGCGAAGCGGGGCGCCCATCCCGAAGAATGCATCCAGCAGCCGGATGCGGCTCGCCTGCAGGAATTTGTCCGCGCAGCTGCCGGCCGCTTGAAGATGCTGACTATGGCGCCGGAAGGGAAGGGGGGCCTGGAACTGATTCAGATGGCCCGAGATCATCTTCCCATCGTCTCCATCGGACACTCCAACGCCGATTACGTTACCGCGTTGCAGGCCATCGCCGCCGGAGCCAACCTGGCCACACACCTCTACAACGCCATGCCGCCCCTGCATCATCGCGAGCCGGGACTGGTGGCCGCCGTCCTGGATTCGAACGATATCAGCGCGGAGATCATCGCCGACGGCATTCACGTGCATCCGGCCATGATTCGATTGATGGCCCGCTGCATCGGCCTGGAACGCGTCATCCTGGTCACGGATGCCATCAGCGCCGCCGACATGCCCGATGGAACCTACCGCGTAGGCAGCGTCATGGCGACCGTGCGCGACGGCGTCTGCAGAGTCGAAGACGGACGCCTGGCGGGAAGCACCTTGACCATGGAGGCCGGATTGAAAAACCTCGTCGACTGGCTGGAACGCCCGTTCGGAGCGGATCTGTCGGCCATTGTTTCGACGGCGACCCTGCAACCGGCTCAACTCCTGGGGCTCGAGAACAAGGGCGCAATCCGCCCGGGCGCGGACGCCGATCTCGTATTGATGGACGAACGATTCAAGGTCCAGAAGACCTGGGTGGCGGGAAAGCTGGTC
>DATKAT010000351.1:0-3058 GCA_035514675.1 Acidobacteriota bacterium
GCCCCTCCCGATGTGGGAGGACGATATGCGGCGCTGAGCGTCTTCGGCCTGGTTCCCGCCGCGCTGATCGGAATGGATCTGCGGGCGCTGCTCGACCGGGCGCGCAGCATGGGCGAAGCCTCCTCCTTCTGCGTATCCAGCTCAAAGAGTCCGGGCTTGCAACTGGGCGCCGCATTAGGAGAACTGGCCTCCGGCGGGCGCGACAAGCTGACGCTCGTGATGTCGCCCTCCCTTGAGCCGTTTTCCGCCTGGCTGGAGCAACTGGTGGCGGAAAGCACCGGAAAGGACGGAACGGGAATCATCCCCATAGCCGGAGAATCTTTGGGCCCGCTCGATTCCTACGATTCCGATCGATTCTTCGTCGCCACGCTCTTGCGAGGAGACGATTTGGACGGCGTTGACAAGAAGCTCTCCGAACTCGAAGAGTCGGGCCATCCGGTCGTTCGGATTCGCTTGGATGACAAGTTCGATCTGGGGAGGGAAATCTTTCGCTGGGAACTGGCCGTACCGGCGGCTGCGGCCGTGCTGAACGTGCACCCCTTCGACCAGCCCGACGTCGAACTGGCCAAAAAGCTGGCCCAGGAAGCGATGCGAGCGGCCAGCCGCCGTTCCAGCCAGGATTCGGCGGAAACGGTCGGCATCGAAGATTCGGAGCTGGAATCGCTCCTGCAGTCCTGGCTCGAGTCCAAGAACGATGGCGATTTTCTGTCCCTGCAGGCCTATCTCGCGCCGTCTCCCGAAAACTCGGCAGCGCTGGAGGCTCTCCGCGATGCCCTCCGGAAACGTCTTCGTTGCGCTACCACGCTCGGATTCGGCCCCCGCTTTCTGCACTCGACCGGCCAGCTGCATAAAGGCGGCGCCGACAACGGTCTCTTCTTGCAATTGGTCGACGATCCGTCGAGAGATTTGGCCGTCCCCGAGACGGATTACACGTTCGGCCAACTGATTCAGGCCCAGGCCCAGGGGGATCTCCAGGCCCTGAGGCAGCGGGGCCGCCGTGTGCTTCGCGTTCAGCTTGGGAAGGACCCGGGAGAAGGCCTGCGCCGGCTCAGCAAGGCGACGGCGTGAGTTCGGCGTCCGCTTCGCGGTTCCGATCGCCTCGCGCGACGAAGTTTCAGACTTGGAGGCGCCCGCAGATTTGAAGCGCCTGGCGATCGAGGTTGGACTGTCGGGCGGCAGAGGTCATCTGCTCGTTCTTGAAAAGGGAGAAGTTCTGGAATGTCTTATCCGGGGATTGAAGATCACGGCATCATCGGAGACCTTCGCACTTGCGCTTTGGTGGGACTCGACGGCGCCATCGACTGGTGCTGTCTGCCGCATTTCGACTCGCCCAGCGTCTTCGCCGCCATTCTGGACGACGAAATCGGGGGGGCGTTTCGGTTGGAGGCCCAGCACTGCATCCATCAGTACAAGCAGCAGTACCTTCCCGATAGCGCCATCCTGACCACCCGGGCCTACACCGATCATGGAGTCGGCAAAATCGATGACTTCATGCCAATCGCAGAGGCCGGCGCCCACGAGCTTCACCGCATTATCCGGCGGGTGACTTGCGTCAGAGGCGAGGTCCAGTATCGTTTGGATTGTCGGCCTGCCTTGAATTACGCGCGGTCCCCTCACCGGGTGCGCATCCGAGACGGCGGGGCCGTCTTCGAATCGGACGGCGCCGTGTACGCCCTTGCCAGCCCGATTCCCCTGAAGGAGGATTCTCCCGGAGTGACGGCCGTCTTCAGTTTAAAGGAAGGAGAATCCCTCTCTTTTGTTTTTTTCAATGTTTCAAATCCGGAGCAGCGAGATCCGTTCGTCCATGTGGGAGACGTTGACGCGCAGTTCGCCCAGACCCTGAGCTACTGGCAGAAGTGGGCGTCCCGATGCGCCTATCAGGGGCGCTGGAGCGAAGTGGTGTATCGCTCGGCTTTGACGCTCAAGCTGCTTACGTTCCGCCCCACCGGCGCCATCGTAGCCGCTCCCACGATGGGCCTCCCGGAAGTGATCGGCGGCGGCAGAAACTGGGATTACCGGTACACATGGATTCGAGACGCCAGCTTTACCGTCTACGCGCTGATGCGGCTGGGCTATGTGGAAGAGGCCGGACGGTTTATGGGATGGGTCGAAGCCCGCTGCGCAGACATCGATATGCAGTCGGCCAAGCCGCTTCACTTGATGTACAGCATCGAAGGACGAGCGGAGCTTGAAGAGTCCGCCCTGGATCACTTAAGGGGCTATCGAGAATCCAGCCCGGTTTGGCTTGGAAACGCTGCATACGATCAATTGCAACTCGATATCTACGGCGAGTTGATGGATTCCGTCTACCTTCACAACAAGTACGGATCGCCCGTTTCGTTTGATTTCTGGAACAACGTCAGAAAACTGGTCGATTGGATCGCCGAGAACTGGGACCAGCCGGACGAAGGGATCTGGGAAACCCGGGGAGGCCGCCACGACTTCGTCTACTCGCGACTCATGTGCTGGGTGGCTCTGGATCGAGCCAACCGTATGTCAGTTAAATACAGCTTGCCCGGCGACCGCATCCGATGGGCTTCAGAGCGGGACCAGATATACGGCCAGATCATGACCCGAGGCTGGAACCCGAAGAGGGAGGCTTTTCGGCAACACTACGACACCGACGCGCTCGACGCGGCGAACCTGCTCATGCCGCTGGTGAAATTCATCTCGCCCACCGACCCCCGCATGCTCTCCACGATCGACGCCACGCTGGACGCCCTCACCACCGACAGCCTGGTCTACCGCTACGATCCGGAGGAATCGCCCGACGGACTGTCCGGCCAGGAGGGCACCTTCTGCATGTGCACGTTCTGGCTGGTGGAGTGCCTGACGCGGGCCGGAAGGCTCGGCGAGGCACGGCTCCTGTTTGAACGAATGCTGGGATACGCAAACCATCTGGGCCTCTACGCCGAAGAGATCGGCGCTCATGGCGAGGCTCTCGGCAATTTCCCGCAGGCCTTGACCCACATGAGCCTGATCAGCGCCGCCTACAACCTGAATCGCGCCCTGACCCGAAGCGAACGGGCGGCGAAAGAGTAGGCGGACGAATTTCGGG
>DATKAT010000352.1:0-8015 GCA_035514675.1 Acidobacteriota bacterium
CGGCGAAACGGCCACTTCGGACTTCACCTTCTCCCGCTAGTTTTGGAAGAGGGGCGTACTTGCGCCGATCGTCCGGATGAAAGCGGGACGGGGATTCGAGACTGTCCCGCTTTCCGGCGCCGAAGCAGGACCCGAGTGAAACCTCCGGGTCAACCTCGCAGCGGTTCGTAACGAGGCGGTGGAAAGCGGCGCTCGACGCGCCTGATTCAGCTTTCGCGGTTCCGGGTCGCCAGCCGAATTAGAAGCTCCCATCCTAGCTCCTGCCTCCTGACTCCTGCCTCCTGGATTGTCAATCCTAGAGGTTCTCGAAGCGAAGCGATTCGGCGAGTCTGGGGTCGCGTCGCGGGATCAGCGGCTCGCGGGCCGTCAGGATTCCGGTGCCGATGACAAAGACGCCCGCGACCGCAAGAAAGGTCGTCAGGTCCAGCAGATGCGGCTGAAACGCCCTACCCGGAGCCGCGGGGAGGATGAGCCAGTAAATGTCAACGTAATGCATCGTCAGCAGCCACCCGGCAGCCAGCCCCAGCGCCAGCCTCTTTCGCTTGATCTCTCGCGACAACAAAAAGAAAAAGGGGCCGACGAAGTGACCGATCGCCAGCAGCAGCGTCACATACTCCCATCCATGTTCCAGACGATGCGCATACCAGGCGGTTTCCTCCGGAATGGCGGCATACCAGATCAGCATGAACTGCGAAAAGGCGATGTAAGCCCAGAAAACCACGAATCCAAACAGGAGCTTGCCCAGATCGTGAAAGTGCTCGCTGGTGACCAGTCCCTCCAGCAGGCCGTGAGCCTGCAGGAGTTGGACCCGCAGGATCAGGAAGGCAAGAATGCTGACAAAGGATCCTGCGAAGATGTAGACGCCGAAGATGGTCGAATACCAGTGGGGATCCAGGGACATGACCCAGTCGAAGGCGGCGAAAGTCAGCGTGAAGGCGAACAGGACAATGGCGGGGGCGGAGAAAATCTGAAGCCGCCGCAATCGTTCGACGGGATCCCCTTCCGCCATCATCTTCGACTGGCGATGAAACCACCAGCCAAGGCCGGCCCACAGAAGCAAATAAAAGACGCTCCGAAGGTTGAAAAACGAAAGGTTCAGATAGGACGCTTTGTGTTGCAGCAACGGGTCCTGAGCGACTGCCTCCGCATGGGTCCATTCGTAAAGATGGCGGCCGCCCAACAGGATCGGGATGAAGAGCACCGCAAACAACGGCAGCAGGGCCGCGGCCTGTTCGGCCAGGCGCCGTACCGTAACGCTCCAGCCGGCCCGAGTCACCAGCTGAATCAGGACGAAGATCAAACCGCCCAGGCTCAGGGTCAGGAAGAAGAAAAAGGCCGCCAGGTAGGAAAAGAAGAAGCGGGTGGGGTCGTATGCCGCCAGCCAGGCGCTCCCGGCGGCGCCTGCTGCCAGCAGGAGGATCCCCAGCAGCGGCGCCCTGCGAAGCGGAGAATCCTCGCCCACCACGAAAGTCCTTTCTTCCAGGAACTTCTCAACGTTTTCCATCATGGGGCTCCTCATCGGACTGCACCCGCTCGACGTGGCGGGCGCCCAGTTTCTGCAGGAACGCCTCAGAGTCGATTTCCGTCAATTTCGGATCGTCCGATTCGATGGAGATGAAGAATCCGTCGTCGGAGAAGCTTTCAAACTTCCTCGATGAAAACACCGGGTGATGGTGTCGAGGCAAGCGGGAAAAGAAAAGAAATCCCAGGAGGGCTCCGACGGCGCCTCCCAGCACGCCGCATTCAAAGGTGATCGGGACGAAGGCCGGCCAACTGAAAAAAGGCTTTCCGCTGACCACCAGGGGATAGGCGACAGCGCTGACCCACCACTGCATCAACATGCCTGCGGCCGCCCCGGACAGTCCTCCGATCAGGACGAACCAGCCGACCGGAGATTTCTTCAGCCGCATGTCTCTTTCCAGGCCATGCACCGGGAAGGGCGTATGGACGTCCCAATTGCGAAATCCGACGCGGTCCATGGCCCGCGCAGCCCGGCGAATGGCGTCCGGCGAATGAAACTCGGCCAGAACCCCGGTTCCCTCGGGCAGCGGAGCCGCCGGTGCGCCCGTCTGGGGAAGTTCGGTCGGTTGATCCTCGTGACCGGCGTGCGCTTCAGGCAGCACTCCCTTGACTTCGGCGATGGCCACCATGGGAAGGAACCGGACGAACAGGCAAAACAGGGTGAAAAAGAGTCCGAAGCTGCCGATCAGAGTTGCGACGTCCCAGAGCGTGGGCGTGAAGTAGGCCCAGTTGGCCGGCAAGAAGTCCCGGTGCTGCGACGTGACGACGATGACGAATCGCTCAAACCACATTCCGATGTTCACAAAGATGGATACGACGAACAGCGTCGGAATGTGGACGCGCAGTTTGGGAAACCAGAACAGCTGCGGGATAGCCACGTTGCAGAAGACCATGGTCCAGTAGGCCCAGGCATATGGGCCGATGGCGCGGTTGACGAATGCAAAGTACTCGAAGGTATTGCCGCTGTACCAGGCGATGAAGAACTCGATGGCGTAGGCGTAGCCGACCATGCTGCCGGTCGCCAGGATGAGTTTGGCCATGCGGTCGAAGTGAAGCATGGTGACCAGATGCTCCATTTTGAAGGCCACGCGGCAGATGACCATCAGCGTTATGACCATGGCCAGACCTGAAAAAATGGCGCCGGCGACGAAATAAGGCGGAAAAATCGTGGTATGCCATCCGGGAAGCTGGGAAACTGCGAAGTCGAAAGACACTACCGAGTGCACGGAAAGGACCAGCGGAGTGGCCAGTCCCGCCAGCAGCAGATAGGCCTTCTCGTAGTGCAGCCAGTGGCGCGTCGAACCTCTCCAGCCGAGCGCGAAAATCCCGTACGCGAACTGGCGAATCCGGGTCCTGGCGCGGTCCCGGATGGTGGCCAGGTCCGGAAGCAGTCCCAAATACCAGAAGATCAGCGAGACCGTAAAGTAGATCGAAACCGCGAAGACGTCCCACATCAGCGGGCTGCGGAATTGGGGCCACATATCCATCTGATTGGGGATGGGCAGCGTCCAGTAGATGACCCAGGGGCGTCCGGTGTGAATCAGGGGAAACAGCAGGGCGCACATGACCGCGAAAAGGGTCATGGCCTCGGCGGCCCGGTTGATCGACGTCCGCCAGCGCTGGCGGAACAGGAAGAGCACGGCTGAAATCAGCGTTCCGGCGTGGCCGATGCCCACCCAGAAAACGAAGTTGACGATGGGCCATCCCCATGCCACCGGAACGTTGTTGCCCCAGATTCCGATCCCTTCCCAGAAGAGCCAGGCCATGCTGACTCCCAAAACTCCCAGCATCGAAAGGGAAATCCCGAAAACGACGTACCATCCCAGCGGCGGAGTCCACTCCACGGGTCGGGAAACCGATTCGGTGATTCCCTTGAAGCCCGGCTGACCGGTGACCAGACGGGGCCGGTTCTCGATGGGATCGATCTGAGCCGAGTCGAAGTCTGCAACAGCTTGAGCCATACGAATTCAGTGCTCCCGGTCAGTGCCTCATTGAGACGTTTCGTCCTGCAGCGTTCGCAGAAAGGCGATGATGGCCCAGCGGTCTTCCGGCGGAATGGGATACCGGTAGCCGGGCATCAGGCCTCTGCCTTCCGTCACCACTTCAAAAAGTTCGCCATCGCTCATCTGAACGAAATCCGGCTGCAGAAGGTCGCCCGTCTGAATCCCGCCCCGCTCCCGCAGCACGCTTTCCCCGTCTCCTCTTTCGCCGTGGCAGGGAGTGCAGTAGATCTGATAGCGCTCGCCGCCGCGTTGCAGGAGGGCTTCGGTGACCGGCAAAGGGTTGGAGACGTATTCCCCAGTCGCCTCCCGACCCGTGTACAACGCCGCGTCCTCCCGGAGCTGGCCCCGGGCGACCGTTCCCTCGACAGGTCGGCGCATGGCCATCCCGTCGTAAAAGAAATCGCTTTCCCGCTGAGGCTTGTACTTGGGCTGAGTATCCATATCCTGAACGATCTGTATGGGCGGTCGGCTGGAGGCGCAGCCTCGGGCGCAGCCGGCCAGCGCCAGACAGCCCACGCACAGCAGGATGACCCGCAGCCGGTGTCCGGAATCGCCGGCATTGAGGATTGGCAGCGCGCTCATCGGATTTCCTCCCACTGGGGGTTGGGGTTTCTCAACTTGGCCAGATAGGTGGTGCGAGGCTTGTTGTAAAGATCCGCCAACAGCGTGTAGTTCCGATCCTGCGCTTTCCAGCGGGACACCTGGCTGTTGGGGTCGCTGATGTCTCCGAATGCGATGGCCTGCGCCGGGCAGGTCTGTTGGCAGGCCGTCTGCAGCTCGCCGTCCTGAACGTCGCGCCCTTCCTTGCGGGCGTGAATCTTGGATTCGCTGATCCGCTGCACGCAGTATGTGCACTTCTCCATCACGCCTCGGGAGCGCACGGTCACATTAGGGTTCATGCCCATCTGAACGAGTTCCGGGATCCTTCCCGTGTAGTTGAAGAAATTGAACCTGCGCACCTTGTACGGACAGTTGTTCGAACAGTAGCGCGTACCGATGCAACGGTTGTAAACCATCACGTTGAGCCCTTCGTTGTCATGGACCGTCGCCGCCACGGGACACACCTGTTCGCAGGGCGCCCGCTCGCAGTGCATGCAGGGGACGGGCTGGAAAACGACTTCGGGATCGTCCGGGGGGCCGGCAAAGTAGCGGTCGATTCGAAGCCAGTGCATCTCGCGACTGTTTCGCACCTGCTCGGGTCCGACGATTGGAATGTTGTTTTCGCTCTGACAGGCTACGACGCAGGCGCTGCAGCCGATGCAGGCGTTCAGGTCGATAACCATTCCCCATTGGTAACGGCCGGCCAGTTCGGGATCGTCCCACAGGGGATACGGCTTCAGGTTCGCCTCCGGTGCGGTGGCGAAATCCGGCTGGGCCCGATATTGCTCCAGCGTGGCCTCGCGAACGATCGATCGGCCTTCCATGCTCCAGTGTTCCTGCGTCTGGGCGTGACGCGTCCGTCCGGCGACCTTCTCAATTTTCACGCCGGGGAGAAGGAAAGGATGAGAAGCCGTCCTCAGAGGCGTTGCGTCGGTCCCCACTCCTCGAGCGATATCTCCGCCTCCGGCGCGCCCGTAGCCGATCGACAGGGTCGCGCAGCCGTCGGCGTGGCCGGGCAGGATCAGGACCGGAATCTCGATGGCCCGATCCGAAAGGCTCAAGCGGATGTGTTCTCCGTCAGCCAGATGATGCCGCTCGGCGGTCGCAGGGCTGATCAGCGCCGCGTTTCCCCAAGTCAGTTTTGTGATCGGGTCGGGCAGCTCCTGGAGCCACGCGTTATTGGAATTGCGATCGTCGTACAGCGCGCTGGACGGCGCAATGATCACTTCCAGCGCATCGGAGTCGGTTCCGCCGAGCGCTGGCGGCGCCTCGGCAATGACCAGCGGCGCCTCGACCGAGGCGCCCCCCCCATCCGCTTCGCTCAGGACGCCGTCATGCAGCGCCCGGCGCCAGGAAGCTTCGAAATCCTCCTCCGGCAGCAGTCCCCGCCAGGTCTCCCGGACCAGCGAATGGCTCGGAGAGATCTCGTCGCCGACTACCAGGGAAAGAAGTTCGTCGACGCTCCGACACGCTTCAAAGAGCGGAGCGATCAAAGGCTGTCCGACCGAAAGCGTAGAGTCGGCGGACCGATAGTCGGACCAGTCTTCCAAAAAGTGGGTCTGGGGCAGGTGCCAGTGCGCCAGTTCGGTCGTCTCGTCGGCATGCAGTGAAAGCTGGGCAATGAAGGCCAGCTTCTTGAACCCTTCCCTCAGGCCCAGATCGGCGGGCGCGGAATAGATCGGATTGGCGCCGGCGACGATCAGGTGCGTAATCTCCTCCCGCTCAATTCCCTCGGCCAGTCGAACGAGCGCCTCCTCGGAATCGCATCCGACGTCGTCGGCGGGGTGAAGCGTCACCGCCTCGCCCAGGGATCCCAAAGCGCGGTTGATGGCCAGCGCCAGGCTGTGAGACCGGGGGGGCTGGCGTCGGCCCGCCAGCACCACGCCCTTCGACCCGGATCGCATCAGGTCCTGGGCCATCAAATCCAGCTTCGCCTGGGCGGCCTCGGACAGGGATGCCGCCGGCGGCCCCTGCAGCTCGGGCAGAGAGAGGCCCCGCTCCCGCAGGGATTCGAACAGCCGCGTCAGCGCGTCTGCGACTTGCGTGGGGGGCAGCGGCAGCCGGTGATCGGCGTTGGCGCCCGTCAAGCTCAGCGAGCCCTCAACGACGTACAGTCGATTCATTTCGTCGGAAGCCGACTCAACCCGCCTTCCGGAGGAAAAGCCGCGCGCCGCGGATAGCGCATCGGATTCGGTCAGCAGAAAGTCGCAGTCGAAGGCCGCCAGCGTGGAGGCCTTTTCCAGCCGGTAGGCCGGACGCAGGGAGCGACCGGTGGCGGTTTCGATTCCAGCGAAAATGTTTGCGTCGTGGAATGGTTCGTAGGCGGCCGTTGCAGCTTCCGGAAACCGCTCGAGCACGGCTCGGACGAGGCGTCGCGTCGTGGGAGAAGCGAAATTCGGCAGCAGTAGCGCGAGTTGCCGTCCTCCCGCGGCCTCCAGCTCCGCTGCTCTCTCGCTCCAGGCCTGGACGAATTCCTCCCAGGTCGCGTCCTCCCATGCTCCCTCCGGGTCGTTCCGGCGGCGGACTCGGCGGACGCGGTCCGGATCGTAGAGGTTCAGAATGGACGCCTGAAGCCAGGGAGAGGCGGCGCCCAGGGATGAAGGATGCATTTGATTTCCTTCGATCTTGGTGGGGCGGCCTTCATGACTTTCCACTACCAGACCGTAGACCCCGGTGGCAATCGAGGCGGCCGTAGCGTAACGAAGCGGGATTCCCGGAATAAGGCCCTCGGGCGCCGAGACGTAGGGCAGAATCCGGTCTTCCGGGCGACGGCATGATGCCGCCCCGGCGAGGGCCAGGGAAGCCCCCATCAGCTTAAGGAGGGATCTGCGCGACAGACCGCTCGGAGGGCTGGAGGCGCCTTCCGGAAATTCGTCGCCGGCGTCCTGAAAAACCGGCGAATCGTGCAGGCGCTGCAAACTTCGCCAGTAGGACTTCTGTGAGGTCAGTCGATCGCCATCCATATAACTTACCTGTGACAAGCCGAGCAATCGGTCGGGGGTTGAATGTTTTTCTCCTGCATGACCCTCCGGGCGAATTCGACCTGATCCGGCGGAGGAGCCCAGGTCGTGTTCGTGATCTCTTCCATGGGCCGGATGTGCAGCGTCGGATCGCGGTGACAGTCGAGACACCAAGCCATGCTCAAAGGCTTCATGAGAGTCACCTTTTCCATGGTGCGGATGTCGCCGTGACAGTCCGAGCAGCCGACGCCGGATCGGACGTGGGCGCCGTGGTCGAAATGGGCGTAGTCCGGAACCTTGTGCACGCGGACCCATGCGATGGGCAGATCAAGGTCGAAGCTGGAGTAGAGCGGCTCCAGGGATTCCCGGTCTCTCCCCACCAACAAGTGGCAGTTCATGCAAACCTGGCTGGGGGGGACGGTGGCCACCGCGGACCGCTCGACCTGGGCGTGGCAGTAGCGGCAGTCCAGTTCCATCTCGCCGGCATGCTGCAGGTGGCTGAAGGGAATCGGCTGGTTCGGCTGATAGCCGACATCCGTGTATTCGGGGGAAAAATAATACCAGACGCCGCCGACGGTCAGCAGCCCCGCAATGGCAAGGCCGCCCATCGCAATTCGGGGGGCCTGATTCGACCACTTCGGGAAGATCTGAGCCAATTTCGCCTCCTGCGTCCTGAAAAAGTCCCAAAAACTGCCGCATACCATAACACAAAAACTGCGATGGAAGAACGGCGATTCGAGAGCTCTCGGGCCCCCGTGGTGGAGGCGGCGCAATCGCGCTTTCGAGCCGGATTGAGGGCTTGCCGAAAGCAGGCTGGCAGTTCGTTTGCCAGCTTCGGACTCGCCGCCGGAGGCGAGACGATTTTGCCGCCGGATGTCGGAGCGACTGGCCCGCGCAGGGCCAGTCGACGATCAAATTGACGACGACCGCC
>DATKAT010000353.1:0-10597 GCA_035514675.1 Acidobacteriota bacterium
CGCTCGCTTCTTCCTATGCCCCTCACCAAGGACGCCATGAAACCCCGGAACTCCTCAATACTCTGCTCCCAAATCCGCGTGTTCCATTCCATGGCCGGATCATAGTATATCTCTCTGACTACTTAACAAAGTAATACTAGCAGCCCGTGGAAGCGCTGTTTGGCTTCCTCTTCCCTCCGGTCAATTCAGAGGCCTTGCCGGTTGCACGGTCTGTGTCGTAAAGAATGCCTGCGCCCCTCCTTCGAGCTTTATCACGGTCACGGCCAGCGGCGAGCTGGACCGAATCTCAATCGATCCCGTAAAATCTCTTCCGAAAAGCTCCGGAAAGAACGAATCTTCGTCCACGAACTGTTGGATGCGAGACTGAGGACCGATGACCAGTTCTCGAACGCCGAGCAATTCTCCAAATCGATTGAATAGGAACGCTTCGACCGAAGCCGCCTGATTGCCCCCATTCAACAGAGCGAGTCCAGTTCTAGCGAACGGGTTCGCAAAGGCGATCAATGAAAGCTCGCTTGAGGAAGGTTGCGGCAGTACGCTGGCAGAGGTCAGCAGCCGCCCTTCAGCGTCTCGTCGGCGAAACACGACCTCTACCCCGATCGGGCCGTCAGAAGTGACTCGAGCCCAGCCCACTTGAAGGCTCTCAGGATTTGCCCCGAGCGAGGCGGCTTCGCCATTGCCCAATCCAGCCAATTCCAGTCCGAGACGGTCCGTCGCCGAAGCCGGTTCGAAAGGCGACGCCGGCTTCTCCAAAACGGACAAGGGCGCTCCAACGTCGGAGAAAGCTTCAATTTCCACCCGTGTGGTCGTCGCTGAGATGTTTACGACAGTGAAAGTCGTCTCAAACCCCAAGCCGTGTCCGGTCAAGGGAACCAGCACCTCCGAGCTCTGCCCGAAGGCAGGCGTCGAAAATAAGCATATCAGGATAAATCGTTTCAGCACATCTTCCTCCAGACTGTTCTTTTTTGAAATCCTTAGAATTCAGCGAACGTAACTATAAATCTTGAATTCACCTTCTCGTTCAATGACGGAGCCGAAAAGGTTCAGCGTTCTCTTCTCACCGTTTTCTTCGAAGACGCTTATCCGGGCGTCCCCATGGATTACAAACCCGCCATAATCTTTCTCTCCTTTCTTGAAGCTCCATCCCTCAAGCTGATATCTGCGCCCGCCGTGATCCTGGAAAGTACGGTGAAAACCTGCTCGGGTTCGGGGCTGCATCTGTTCCCACACGTAATCTGCGCTGAGGTTGGTGCCGGGACGACTGGAGGGAAGATGGGGCCACACGTACATCTTGAACTCCAGCTTATTGAGAGCCATTTGCCGAAGCTTGGCCTCGTCTCCTTCGTGAAGGGCCTGCAGAAAACGCTCCAAAAGCATGCGTATCGATGCGCTGCTCGAAGCGAGCGCTCCTCCCTCTACGGGGGGAGGGGGGGCGCTGCGCGACTCCTTCAGCTGAACCCAGCCGAGAGCCAGCGCAGCAACCCCTATCGCGAGGATGGGCAGGATTCGAGAGATGCGCTTCACGTCGGTAACGTCCTTTTGTCGTTTAGTTCGGGGCGTGGTTTGTCCAGATGACCGTCCAGTCGTTTGCTGCATCCATGGCTCCGACATAATTGACCCAGCTGAAAAAGCCGTCGTCAGGGGGAGCTTGCGCCCAATTGACGTCCAGCAGCGGGGAATCGGGAGCGGGACGGTAATCGGGGGAGATCAGGTTGAACGGATCTCTCAGCTTGGGATCGACTCCGACCCGATTCCTGTTCGCCGGGTTCATAATCATGCCTTCCAAATCGAAGTTGATCGTGGTATTGCTCCCAAGGTCGAATTCAGCTCGCTGCGGCTCCCGAGCGGCGTTCGAGAAGAAAACCGAGTTGGTGATCCGGACGTTGCCCTGCTGAGCCTCAATGATCGTGGCATCCTGGTCGATAAGGACCGCCTCCTGGCCGAATCCGGTGACTACGGCGTTGCGAATCGTCGCTGCGGTCCCCTCCCGAATCAGAAAGCCGTTGTCGCTTTCCTGAGTCGTGTCTGGAGCCGGTTGACCGCCGATGAAGGTGATGTTGTAGATCGAGGGATTGGAGCGTGGCAGGAGCTCGTTGTTTTCTGCATTGTTGTCGGCTTCGATGCCGTTATCGGCGTCCAGTGCATTCTGCTGAACGATCATGAACTGAGCCTTTCCAATCCACCCTTCCGTCCAGTCCAGGCTGTCGTCCGCGTTTGACGTCAGAAGAACGTACTTGACGTTGACGGTTCCCCCGAAGAACTCCACGCCGTCGTCTTTATTGAAATGAACTTGCAGGTACTCGGCCACGGTGCCCCTGCCGACTCCCTGGAAAGCGATTCCGTTCAATTCGTTGTCCGGACTGAATTCGATTCCTGCGAATTCGACTCGGACGTAGCGCAGGACGCCGCTGTCGTCGTCAGGATCGTCGCCTCCGAAAGCGCCGGTGTCGCCTTCTCCCTGTCCGACTCCTCCGGGAATATTGACCGGAGCCCGTCCGTTGATGATCAGGCCTCCCCAGTCTTCCGCCCTGCGATCGCCGACGCTCGCAGCGCTGGTCAGCACCACAGGTTGCGATTGGGTGCCGTTGGCGAAGATTTTGCCGCCCCGGTCGATGATCAACGCTCCAACGCCCTGCCCGAGGAGATAGGTTCCAGCAGGGATCGTCAAGCTCGCCCCTTCCCGGACGAATGTGGCGCGATTGTCCAGAAAATAGGCGCGGGTTGGGTCCAGGACCGCGTCATTTACGATCTCTGCGGGCAACAATTCGATGCTTTGAACGATCGCGAACGGAAAGTGGCTGCGCTGAAACACGCGTCGCCCGCTGACGTCCCTGAGTTCAAGGACCAACTGGTGATTTCCCACCAGATCGTTCGTCGCAGCGAGCGCGCCGCCGACGATGCCTCCAGGGCCGAGCAGCGTCAAATCTTGAACCCCGGGGACCGGAAAAGCCTGGACGTTGTCCACCGACTCCCCATTCAAGTCTGTGATCTCACTCGCAGGCAACAGACCATCCTGAATGTTGAAATACCGGATCTCGCCAGAGTCCATATTCTGCAGATACATAAAGAATGTTTTCGGGAAGTTGTGTCCGTTCGGCTGAATGTCCACGGTCAGGGTGATAGATTCCCCGGGTAGAAAGACGACTTCGTTTCCTCGTAAAAAGACTGACGGCTTGGGACCCGTCGACAAGTCCGCCAGGGCGGCCAAAGCGGGTTCAAATGCGGGAGCACTCGGAGTCCCGCCGAATGCGACGGCTCCGAATAAAAGGCCGATGAAACTTGCAATTAACGCTCGAAACTGAAACATTGCGACTCCTTTCAAGTCTGAACCATTTATTATTCTGTAAACGAACGTGAAACCGAGATCGAAAAGTTTCGTCCCAATTTGAACTCCCGCTGCACCTGATCTCCCTGAAGGAAACGGTGAGCGGGATTCATGAGGTTTTCGGCTGAAATCTTCAGGGACCACTTCTCTCTAAAGGGCTGTATGAAAATGGCGTCCATCCGCACGACCCCGTCCTGCAGGATATCCGGAAGCCCGAGGGAACCCACATCGGAAATGCGGTCGCCCTGATAGTTGAACATCAGACGGGTGACGGCCCCGGAAGCCGTCGGCGAATATTCCAAGATCCCATTGAACACATGGCGCGATTGTCCCGCCAGCGGGCGCGACAAAGACGTCAAGACGTTGAGCTCCTGTTCCGGAATCCTGATTTCGGAATCGACAAAGGTATAGTTTGAATTGATGCTGAAATCCGAGAGGCGATCGGAAAGAAATCCCAATCCCTTGCGCACATCCACTTCAAATCCCATGTTTCTTGCGCTGTCCGCGTTCAGATAAGAAGTTCGGAGCTGCGCGGTCGGCTCGACGAATCGCTCGATCGGAGAATCGAAGTTCTTGTAGAAGAAGCTCGCCGACAGGAGTTCCACAGGCGAAACGAACCATTCCCAACGCATGTCGTAATTTCGAATGCGCGACCGGATCAGTTCAGGATTGCCGACTACGGCCCGGCCGCCAACGACATCGGTGAACTCGAAAGGCGAAAGTTCGCGGAACTCTGGTCGATTCAGCGTCTCGCTGAACGACGCTCGCAGATTCATGGAAGCAGTCGCCCTGTAGATCACGCTCGCCGCCGGAAGCAGGTCGGTGTTTCTTAAGACGGTAGTAATCCGGCTCGGATTGAGCCGATCGAACAGATCGAAGGTCTCGATCCGTTGCGCGTTGCTTTCCACTCGCGCGCCTCCGACGAAGCGCCAGCTGCGAAACGCGATGTCAGCCATCCCATAGGCCGCTCGATTGATCTCGGCGCCCTCGTAAGCGTCCGTGGGTCGGGTCTCCTCCCTCAGCTCAAGTCCGTTGGGGCTGATGTTTTCAAGTTGAAAGAGCTGCTCAGGGGGCAGGGATAGATCGATGCTCTCGGTGTCGCGATGTGTGAAGCGAAAACGCCGGGAGCTGAAATTCCGGTCCCGCGATCGGTAGGAGCCTCCGAACTTGACGTTTCCTGATATGGAAGAGACGTTGAAGTAGTTCGTAAAGTCGACAGCCGGCTCCCAAAGGTTTTCATCCAGAAAGTTGAACATGCGAAGCCCGCTTTGACTTTGGTTGGCGAGTACAAAGACATCGTTGCGCTCTTCATAGAGCACTTCGCGAAGATCGGGCTCATCCAGCGATGAGCGGGAATAGTTCAATCTCCACTCGATGAAGCTGTTGCTGAGTCCGTTGAGATAGTGTTGCCCGGCCACCTGCCCCGAGTAGACTCCTTCCTCCACGAATCGCAGCCGAATGTTGCGGATGTTCCGAAGCAGATCGCCGTTGAATCCTTCGAAGATTCTTGCCTCATCGCTGGCGTCCTTCACGTAAAAGCTGCGATGTTGCACTCGGTGATTTTTCGAGATTTCGTACGCAAGGCTCCCTGTGACCCCGGTTCGAACGGACCGCGAACTCAAGTCGAATTCGTAGTCGTGAAAGGGTGCAACCTGCTGATCGAGGCCCACCTTGAAGAAGCTTTGCAGTTCCCGTCGAGTGTGAAATTTGTTGGAATGAGCCAAGGCGGCCACGAAACCGAACCGGCCGATGGTGTTACCAAAAACGACGCTTGCGCTTTGATCCGGAATCGCGGACCTGTCAGTGCTGGGCGACCAGACGTTCGCAAGCGAACGACCGAATCCCTGGAGTTCTTCCGGCTCGAATCCAGACGTCGAAAAGCGGGTGGCGCGAACGATCCTTTCGGCCGGAAAATTGGATGGGAGCGCGCGCGTCCCGTCGTCAAAGCCCAGCCAGTCCCACCGCCCTCCTGGATAGTTTAAGAACTTCTGAAAAGTGGTGTTTGTCCCGAACCCCTGACCGTAGGAGACCCTGAAGGTGCGCGTACGCGGAAAATCGACCGTCTGAATTTTTACGATCCCGCCGGAAAATTCGCCTGGTTGGTCCGGAGTGTAGGTTTTTTCGGTCCGGATATTCTCCAGCAGACTGGAAGGGAACAAATCGAGGGGAACGACTTTCTTGTCCGGCTGCGTCGAAGGAATCATCGCGCCGTTCAGCATGGTGTTGCTGTAGCGCTCGCCCAACCCGCGGACATACACAAAGCGATTGTCGACAATCGAGATTCCCGTCACGCGGCTCATCACGTCGGCGGCGTTGGATCCGGCAAGGCGCGACATCTCTTGTGAGCCGATTGAGTCGCTGACGGTTGACGCGGTTTTCCGCTCTGCCAGCAAAGCCGTGACGGAAGCTCTCTCGGCATCCGCGACCACCGTCGTTTCACCCATCTGCATGCCGAGCGGATTCAGAGCGACGTCTTGAAAAGTGGCCTTGCCGGAGCGAACGGATATGCCGGTGACTTGATACTCCACAAACCCGTCGTGACTGACTCGCAGCGAGTACTCGCCCGGCGGCAAAGAAAACGAAAACATGCCGTCGAGGTCCGTTGTCGTCTGCAGCGCCGCCGGCTCAAGTTGAACTTCAACTCCAGGAATCATGGAGCCATTCGCCAAATTGATGATGACGCCTGTGAGACTGCCCCGTTCTCCGGGGCTTTGCGCGCCCAAAAGCTGAACCAGGAGCAAGAGCTGACTCGCCGAACCAAAGACCGACTTTTTCACCGGTAGACCCTCCTTGTTGCGCCCGCTTCGCGCCAAGGCGCTCCTACGAATCCGGCAACAGAATAGCGGCGGTTTGTCACGGATCGGTCACAGCGCTGTTAAGTTTGCGTCAATTCGAAAGAGCCCGACCGCTTGAAAGGGTCCGGCGCGACTTGGCCGCCTCAGAGCGAAGGAAGCCGGAGACCGCGACAGCCGGAAGCCGAAGGGCTGGGAAATGCTTTGCGCTGCGGCGGCGGCACAGACCTTTTGCTTGCGTATGAGAGCATCGGACCCTAATCGTCGAATGAAATGCACGCAGGGTGGCTGAACGTTCTGTTTCCACTGAAGGCGTGGGTTGCCCATGGCCTTGACCTTCGCAACCACGACGCCGAACGGTCCCGGGATCAAGGGTATGCCGACCAGTGATTTCGTAGGTGGCTTCCGGCTGCTGCGACTGCCGCTGCGCGGAAGTCAGGAGTCAGGAGCCAGTGTGGGGCCGCGAGATTCGTCTCGAAATCCGGAGCCTGTATCAAGCACGTCGCGCGGCTTGCATCTACGCTGTTTTCCGATGCCTCGCAACAAGCGCGCCTGCGCAATCCTGGCTAACGCAGCCTATTAGCGATTCCGTCCAAGGTCTCGGCAAGCGCGGCCGTTCTCTGTTTTCCGACATCGCCGCCTCGATCGTCTGCAAGCGCTTCCGCGAGCGACTCCAGCCTGCCGGCTAGATCTGCGTCCCGCGCGCCTTCTCGAAGCCGCGTTTCCGCGCGCTCCAACGCGGCAGCGAGATCGTCCGCCTGCGAATCCGAGAGTTGGCCGCCGCGCTTGAGCTGATCGATGTATGACCGGGCCACGAACGGCTCGGCCGGCCAGGTGACGGGGAATTGCTGCTGGGGATTGAAGGCGCTTCCCTGATCGGCCATGGCGGCCGCGGCGATTTCATTCTCCGACAGCAATTCGCCGGGCAGGAGCTCCAGCACGTCAAGACCGCGCACAATCTCGGTGCCGTAGATCCGGCCCTGGTACCAGTAGGCCGACCAGAATCCGCCGAGTGTCAGAATCTGGCCGTCGATGGGACCGCGATCGAAGAAGGCGATCTCTACAGGTTGGGCTGAGTCGGTGAAATCGATCACCGAGATGCCTCCCTGGTACCAGGCTTGAACGAAGATGTCGCGTCCCGGCACGGGGATGATGGATCCGTTGTGCGCGACACAGTTTTCCTGCTCGACCTGTGGCGCGGGCATCTTGAAATAGCTGCGGAACTCGAGACGGCCATCTACGATGTCGTAAATGGCGTTCGCCCCCCATGTCAGTGGATCGTAGGCCCGGCATCGCGGTCGGTCGCCCCCGCCCCATTCATCGGTGAACAGGACCTTGGTTCCGTTGTTGTTGAACGTGGCTGAATGCCAGTAGGCGAAGCCCTCGTCGACGACTTCGTCGATGCGCTGGGGGTTCAGCGGGTCGGAGATGTCGAAGAGGATGCCGTTGCCCGAGCACGCGCCGGCGGCAATCCCTTTTTCGGAAAACGCAGTGATGTCGTGGCATTGGTCGGTCCGACTGGTCTGCTGCGTGTCATCGCCATGGTCTCCGCCTCGCCAGAGACCGGCCAAAACACCCGTTTCGGGATCGGCAAACACCGCTGGACTGTGAACGATGCGCGCCTTGCTCGGGTCGGCCACCGGGATCTCGATGACGTCGATTCGAAACAGTGCAGTTCGGTCATCGCCGGGAGATTCGTCGTAGCAGCTCTCCATTTCTCTCTGGTCTCGCACGCTGACGGTGCCGGAATTGTAGACGATGATCTTACCGTCCGGGCCGGGGCCCGAAATGACCGAATGGGTGTGCGAGCCCCGGCAGGTCTGGACCGCGCCCACCTGCAGCGGTCGCTTCAAGTCGCTGATGTCGAAAATGCGAAGCCCACGGAACCGTTCGGCGCTTACGTCGGCGCTGATCCCTTCGAGCCCGCAGTCGACGCGGCCCCGGGTCTGTTCGACCGACACGAGCAAGAGGTCTCCGACGATGGACACATCGCCCTGGCCTCCCGGACACACCACGGAGCTGACGTGGTTTGGCACGCCATCCGCCTGCAGCCGGTAAATGTTGAAGCCATGGTAATTTCCGGCCACCATCACATCGCCAGAAAAGGCCATATCGGTGTTGGAAAAACTCAGCAGCGGCAATCGGCGGCTTTCAATCGCCTCCTCGTCGGTCTCCTCCTCAGGCAATACTATTGGTTCCGCGGGTTCCTTGCGATCCCGCGCGACCGACGGCAGCTCGGCCCGGTTGCGCGGATCGAAGAAACCTGGAGGTTTAGGCAGCGAGGCTAGATGTTTCAGGTTCCACAGCGCCTGGCCCGCGTCGTCGAGCCCGGGCGCCAGCCCGGCGCGAGGATCCGTCGACAGTCCGACCAAAAGCGCATTCATCCGCTGGATCTCAGCGGTTTGGTCGTTGACAACCTCGGTCACGAACTCGAACAGCACCGGATCGTAGGCTGAGCCGGGCTGCTTCAGGAGCCTTTCCACCATCGTCACGGCGCCTTCGTGGTGGGTGATCATCAGCGTCAGGAAGAACTGATCGAATTCAGCGCCCGTCAACTGAGCGAGTTGAGTCATCTGTTCCGCTGTCGCCATGCCGGCCATGGCGTGGCTGGTATGCATCGCATGGTGTGCGGCGGGATCCGGCACGCTCTGGCCGCGCTCCCGCAACCACTGCTGCATGAACCTGATTTCGTCCTCCTGCGAGGCATTGATGCGGCCGGCGACGTCGATCAGCTCGGGCCGGTTGGTGCGATCGGCCACCAGCGCCGCCATCTGGAGAGCCTGATGATGATGCGGAATCATGTCCTGCATAAATTGCACGTCCGCCGCCGAGAAACTCGTATCGGCGATTTTGATCGCCTCGTCAGCGCTGAGTTCCCGCGCCGGTTCGCCGGGCGCACCCGGCTTGATGATGGGCGCCTGGGCCAGTCCCGCGGCGCCGAAGGCCAACACAACCGCACCGAAGCAGACGCACCGAAGCTGTTGAACCAAAGGGCTCAGCGTTCCGTCCATGAGGAGCACTCCTCTGAAGAGTTTGTGATTCGGTCATACCCTGACTGTGTGATGATTTGAAGGATAAGGTTACCAGAACGAAGCTTGACCCCGATACTCCCCCCTTTCGGCATCGGCGCAGCGTCAGGAATCGTCAGCAAATTCGGAGTCGGGAGTCTTATTTTGCAGGCATTTGGGGCATATAATGAAGCCGAGGCCGGCTGGTTCGTCATGGACCCGGAATTCGACTATGCGAACCGCGGCGGCCGCCGGGTGGCTGAAACATTTCCCCTTGAGGGCCGTCTGACTTGAGTGAAAGGAAGGTGACCCATGAAAAGTCAACAGACCCTGATCTTCGCCTTGGTTGGAGCCCTCGCTTTCGGGGCTTGGCAGTGGCAGAAAAACCAGTCTCGGCCTTCTTGGGCGTGGGAAGGCGTTCCGGGTGACTTCCAGCAATATGAACCCGCCGCCGTTCCAGTGACGCTGCCCGACGGCCGACAAGCTTATCTTCTTGTGCAGCCGCCCTCTGACGCATACAGGCCGGCCGCGCATCCTGCCGTCTACAGCCGTCCGGTTTCCGAGCCCGTTCGTGAGCGCGTCATTTACACCAGCAGCCCCGTGGTCGAAAGGCAGGTGATTCACCAACCCGCTGCTCAGCCAGCTCAGGAGAAGGGGCGATCCTGGGAGCGGGAGGTGCTGATCGTAGCCGGCAGCGCCGGCGCCGGCACCGCCATCGGAGCCATCGCTGGCGGTCGGAAGGGAGCCGCGGTCGGCGCCGTCTCAGGCGGCGTGGCCGGACTGATTTACGATCTGGCGACTCGCAACAAGAACAAGGACGGCGATCAGCGCTGAAGGAATAGCCTCCGGAGGCCTCGGTGTCGTTCGTGGCATCGCCTCCGTCCAGCCGAAAAGTCTGCTGGTCGCTACGAGAGCCGGCCACCTGGCCCCCCTGCCAATCCGAAACAGGCCGCCCGGCGGCGTTCGGCTCTTCTCGGGCGTCGGCGCCTAGCGGAGTGAGCGCGTGCGGGGGCGCGCTGGGCCCTTCGCTTCGCCGGTCGCGCCGCATTCGCATCGATCGCCGAGCAGGGAGGCGCAATTCTGTTGGAAAGGCCGCTCGTATGATTGCGACTAATGCAGATTGAATGGCCGGACCCGCCCTACGATCTCCGGATCACCCGGTTCGTCCGGAAGACATCCGCAGAGCCGCCAACGCCGTCGGTTCCCGTCACTTCTGGCTGAAAGCCTGCTCGAGTTTTCCGATGTCCGGCTTCTTCATCTCCAGCATCGCCTGAAACGCACTCTCGCGGCCGGCCTCGTCCCCCTTCAGGATCTCCATCAAACGCGTCGGGACGATCTGCCACGAAACGCCGAACCGGTCCTTCAGCCAGCCGCACGGCCCTTCCTCGCCTCCCTCGGACAGTCGCTCCCAGTAGCGATCCACTTCGTGCTGGTTCCGGCAGCGCACCTCCAGCGAGACCGCCTCGTTGAAG
>DATKAT010000354.1:0-4026 GCA_035514675.1 Acidobacteriota bacterium
TCGGTAGACGGCGATCGATTTTCGCCGACGCTGTACACCGAGTCTTGGCGCCCGCAGCAATTGAGATCATGGAAGTTCGAGGGGGAGTCCGCCATTTTGGAGTCTCAGGTCACCGCGAGGGCCTTTGAGTTGAGACTCACCAGGGTCGGCGAGAAGCTGGAGGGTTACTCGGCGTTGAAGCATCCCCAATACCGTGATCGAAGGAATGTCATCGGTTACCGACTGCTTGACGTCAACCACTGGGACCCGAAAGAAGGGCTCATGGAGTTGGCGGATCCCTTCAGGATGATCGATATTTCCGGTCACTTGATTCGGAATGCGCCCCTTGAATCATTTGCTGAGTTTCAAAAGTATTGGGGTCGTGAGATCAAAGCTTCTTACTTCCGACTGTTCTACCCTGTTTTGTATCGCGCGGGGATCTCCTCGCAACAGCGGCAGGACCGCCTCAAGCAAATTTGGAACGCTCTTCGTTCCGAACGATTTCAGAACTTTTCAAAAGAGCTCGCTGCTCAACGAACTCGGATTGCAAAGGAGTTCAAGGAGAACCATTCAGAGTTCTATTTCGAGAACCATTTTGTCAGCATGCCTGCGGCTGGGGTCTTCGACACCGCGGTCGAACAGATTGAGGACGCGGCATACGTCCTTATTTCGACCGAGCATCTGATGAACGCACTGACGAGCGATCAGGTGAAGCATTGGCTTGTCCGATGGCAGTTGAAGCTTTCTCTCTTTGCGGCTGTATCGCCGATTGCCGGCGACGCGTTTTCACAGATCGTGAGGGAAGGGATCGCCGCCGCGTGGTCCGTCCAGTTAGGGTTTGCCGAAGATCCCGCTGAGGCGCTCGGGCTCCCTGCTCTGGGAGACGCCTCCAGAGCAAAGGCAGCGCTTCGTCAAATTCTTCCGCATCTCAAATCGGAAGGGATTCCCCACGCCGATTTGATGGCTGCGGCTGCCGAGTTCGGGGATCGGATCGTGAAATCCTATTCGCCCGAGGAGATCCGTTCCTTTTCTCAGCAGAAGTGGACGGAGCTTTACGTGAGCTTCTTGACCGAGTCCCCTCCGCGACGTCGGCCGCCAGCGGCCCGTTGATTTCTCAGTTGCTCTTGTACGCGCCAACTTCGAGTCGGATGATCTTTCTGAACCGGTGATGGCTTGCCCGCATTTCTCACACGCCTCCTACTGCGGCACCGGTTAGTGGCGCGTTTACTGCGTTGCTGCGCCTCGGCCTGCTCGACGTACTGCACGAGTACGACTGCGCGGGCCTTCGTTGCGCGCCTTGTATCCGCGCCGCTATCCGACGCCTCGCGACGGAGCCGCGTGAGAAATGCGGGCTAGTGTCCTGAGTCAGAAGTTCGTCTACAGTCGGGCGGCGCTGCATCCCGCCTGGCTGCGTTGCTCGTCGCGCACATATTCCCGATATGCTTGCTCCTCGCGCATTGCCAGGCGGGCGCGTCGCCGCCCTTTTTGTGACGACGAACTTCTGACACAGGACACTAGTCTTGAGCCGTCGCCGTACCGAGGCTCGCCTTCATTCCCAGCGGTGCTTGACATGAATCAGCCCGAGATCCGGCTGATGCCCCACAATGCGAAACGAGGCGGCTTTTGCGGCATGGTCATAAGCCTGCATGCTGTCCTGATCGGTGGTCATGGCCGACACATGGAACAAGCCGGACAATAGGGGAAGTTCCGGAAAGGCAAGCCGCGCTCGAAATCGTTCCGAATCGATCTGTTGAAGGGAAGCTGCGTCCATCCCGCTGGACACGCAGTACACGAAGATCCCGTCGTTTCGCTCCAGCGAAACCGCAATGGCCGGCACTCCGCGAAAGGCGTTCTGAAACGTGGCCTCGATCTGAACGACGACGGTGTCTCCGGAGCGGAACTCGTCCTGAGGCCGCCCCCGATCATTCAGCACCTGAACGGAGTCGATCCAGCAGACTTGGCCATTCGAGGGATGCGGTTCCAGGACGGACTCCAAGGAAGCCTCGGAGGCTCGGCAGTAGTCCTGGTATCGATCCACGACATCCGCCGCCTCACCGCAGGCCGCCGCTTCTCCCTCATGAAGCCAGAGCGCCCGTTCGCACAGAGTCCTGATCTGATACAGATTGTGCGAACAAAAGACGATCGTCTTGCCGGATCTGCGAAAATCCAGAATCCGGTCGGTGCACTTTTTCTGGAAGCGCTGGTCTCCGACCGCCAGGGCCTCATCGATGATCAGGATGTCCGGGTCGAACCCGGTAGCGACGGCGAATCCCAGCCGAACGTACATTCCTGAGGAGTAGGTTCGGACGGGATGGTCGATAAAAGGCGAAAGCTCGCTGAACTCGATGATTTCTTCTTCCCGCTCTGCGATCTCCCGTCGGCGCATACCCATCAGCGAGCCGTTGAAGTAGATGTTCTCCCTTCCGGAAAATTCGGGATGGAATCCGGCGCCCAATTCCAGGAGGGCGCTCACGCGACCGGAAACTTCGACAACGCCGGAGGTTGGAAAAGCGGTGCCGGTCAGGATCTTCAGCAGCGTGCTCTTTCCGGCGCCGTTGTCGCCGCAGACTCCAAAGGCCTCCCCCTCCTGGATGGAAAAGGAAATCTCCCGCAGCGCCCAATGGGCCTGATGGGAGCTGCGACCGGTCAGCCATTCCCGCAGAAGGCCTCGCGGGCCGGGATATCGCTTGTACTTCTTCGAAAGCTGTCGAACCTCAACCGCGCTCTTCATAACAGATCCACCAGTTCCTTGCGAGTCCGCCTCAAGAGCAGCCTCCCAAGAACCAGCGCCAGAAGGGCGCAAAAGCACAGGTATGCAATCCCCGCAAAAGAAACCGGAGGCTGACCCAGGAAAGCCAGTCGATAGGCTTCCACCAGGTGGGTCAACGGATTCGCGTTCAAGATCCAGTCCAGTCCGGCCTGCGCCGCGCGTTCCTTGGGGTAGACGATCGGAGTGATCCAAAACAAGGCCATGAAGGCCAGCGTCACAATCTGGGCCATGTCCCGAAAGTACACCTGAAGGGTTGAGGTCAGCAGCGCGATGCCGTAAGTCAGAAGGATCTGAACTGTCAGGATTGGAAGGATCAGAGGGAGGAAGCTCCAGTTCAAACTGCCTGAAACCAAAATCACGATCGCAAAAACCAAGGCGCCGGCCAGCTGATGAAACACCGCTGCCAGTACTGTGCTGAGCGGGATGATCTCCAGCGGGAATCGCAGCTTCTTGATTATATTTGCGTTCTCAATCAAACTGTGGGTGGACTGAACGACTCCTTCGTGAACTGCCATCCAGGGAAGGAGGGCGCAGAACAGAAACTCGGCGAACCGGAATGTCGACTGGTCTTCCCCGAAGCGCAACTCAAGGATGACCGAAAAAACCACGGTATACAGAATCAGTTGCAGCAGGGGGTTGAGAATCGACCAGGCTCCGCCGAATATGGAGCCGATGTAACGGCTGCGGATGCGGCGAAGGATCAGTTCTCGCAACAGGGACGAATAGGCAAAGGCTCTCAACATCGGGATCAGTATTCCGCTCGACGCGTCTGATACTAACACCGAGACGTGTCGCGAGCGAGCCAGTGCAGTTCTAGGTGCCAGATGCTAGGTGCTGGGTGCTGGGTGCTGGGTGCTGGGGATTTCGTTCCGCGTTCCGCATGCGGAGTGCGGGTGGAGGGATTCACCAGAGCGGGCGTCGCCGAAGAGCCGGATGTCAGAGCGACGGGCCCTTTGGGCGCGTTGATCGTCCGACCTCGGCAGGCGGGCCCATTGCGGATTCAGTGACCCGGCGTTGGAGCTTTTAGGATTGGATTTAGGACGTGAACGTAGGACTTGGCTCTCGGGCTTGTAAACGTTGAAATACAGAGCGATCAAGAAGAAAAGGAAACAGCGAACTCGGAACCGCGTCTCGAGCGCGTTGCCGCTTCTGGTTGGCGGGATTCTGGCCTTTTTGCCCTTGGCCGTCTCCTTTACTGGCCACGACCCGTTTCGGTTGCCCAAGCACGCGCTGGCGTCTGCGGCTGTCGGGCTTGCGCTGCTGTTGTTCATCGTGAC
>DATKAT010000355.1:0-4893 GCA_035514675.1 Acidobacteriota bacterium
TCCCTACCAAAAATTCAGAGGCGGGAATGGAGGCGGCGGGCGGATTCGAACCGCCGAATAAAGGTTTTGCAGACCTCTCCCTTAGCCACTTGGGTACGCCGCCTCGGGAGACCTATTATAGCCCAATCCGGCTGAATATGGATCACGAAAGAGGGAGATGGGACGGGGTCTGGAACGAATCGAATTCAGTCCCGCGCAGGAGGTCAGGGGTGGACGATGTTGTCGATCAGGCGCGTGGAGCCGATCCGGACGGCGCCGGCGATCAGGACGGGTCGGGTGACGCGATTCACCGGCTGAAGGCTAGCGATGTCGACTATCTGCAAATACTCGACTTCGATTTCCGCTTCTCCAGCCAGCGTCTTCAGGCCCGCTTCGCGAGCCGCCACCGGGTCCTTGAGTCCAGCGACGATTTCGTCCCGCGCGGCCTCAAGCGCCCGATAGAGAAGCGGGGCTTTGCTTCTCCGTTCGGGGTCCAGGTAGGCGTTCCTGGAGCTGCAGGCCAGCCCGTCGCTTTCCCGGACCGTGGCGACGGGAACGATTTCGACCGTCAGATTCAGGTCGGAAATCATCTTCCGGATCACGACCAGTTGCTGGTAATCCTTTTCGCCGAAGTAGGCCCGCGCCGGACGGATGATATTCAGCAGTTTCAGAACCACGGTGGCCACTCCCCTGAAGTGACCCGGTCGGAAGGGCCCGCAGAGATGTTCGGTCAGAGAATCGACATCTACGTAGGCAAGCTGCGGCGCCGGATACATCTCCTCCGGCGAAGGCGCAAAGACCAGGTCGACCCCCAGAGAAGCGCAGACCTGCAGGTCCTTCTCAAGATTGCGGGGATAGCCGCGGAGGTCCTCTTCCGGAGAAAACTGCAGCGGGTTGACGAAGACGCTGACGGCGACGCGGTCGCACTCGAGGCCGGCCCGGCGGATCAGGGCCTCGTGGCCGCGGTGCAAGGCGCCCATGGTGGGCACGAAACCGAGGCGAAGGCCTTCCGCAGGATACCGGTCCGTTTCCAGCCGAATCCGGGAGATCGTATGAACCGGCCTCAGGATCATCTCTCGGGCTGTCCGGTATCGGGGCTTTGGAATCGGCGGGCGGGCGGAAACTGCCCGCTGCGAACCTCCTCGATATAGGTCCTGGCCGCTTCCAGAATGGCTTCTCCGATGCGAGCGTATGACTTTACAAATGAAGGAACATCCCCGCAGGTCAGTCCGAACGCATCGTGGCTGACCAGAACCTGACCGTCGCAGTGGGGACCGGCGCCGATGCCGATCGTCGGCACCGAAAGTTCGCGAGTGACTTCCAGCGCCGCCTCATCCGGCACGGCCTCCAAAACGAGCGCAAAAACGCCGGCTCGTTCCAGAATCCGCGCTTCCTCGAGCAGCCGTCGCTTCCCTTCTTGCGACACCGCCTGCTTTCGATATCCGCCGGTCTGATGGACGGACTGCGGGAGAAGGCCCAGATGCCCCATCACCGGGATGCCGACTTCCGTCAGTCGCCGGACGGTCGACGAGACGGCCCGGCCTCCCTCCAGCTTTACCGCCGCGGCGCCTCCCTCGCTCAGAAGCCTGCCGGCGTTTCTGACCGCTCGGGCTCGGCCGCACTGGTAAGTGAGAAACGGCATGTCGGCGACGACCAGGGCCCGGCGGGCGCCGCGGCTCACGGCGCGGGTATGGCGGATCATATCCTCGAGCGTCACGGAAATAGTCGTCTCATTGCCGAAAACAGCCATCCCCAGGCTGTCCCCCACCAGCAGGATGTCGATGCCGGCCTGATCCAGCAACGCAGCCGTCGGAAAATCGTAGGCCGTCAACATGGCGACCTTTTCCTTCTGCCGTTTTTTCTTCGCAATGTCCGGTACGCGCAGTCGAACCATCGTCTGCCTTCAGTCGTGAAGAGTACGATCGAGAACGCTTTCGATTTTCTCGGCCGCGTCGGAAGCCAATCCGTTTCGACGAGCCAAATCCAGGGCCTGCAAGCCGGCGGCGCAATATAGCCGTCGGATGGACTTCGGAAGGGATTCCATGGCAGCCAGATGCTTCTGGACGGACCGGAGGTCCCCCCGCCGCAAAGGTCCCGTCAGCGCCGGGCCCGGACCGTTTTTCAGTCCGTTTTCCAGACTCTGCCGAAGCAGCGGCGCCAAAGCCTTCCGAGCCTCCCGTGCATCGACCCCGGCCGAGTTCATCAGGAAGAGTCCAGCGTCCAGCAGCGCCAGCAGATAATTGGCGGCCATTACCGCGCCCGCATGATACAGGGCCTTCCCTTCCTCCTTCACTCGCAGAGTTCTTCCTCCGAGCAGCCCGACAATCTCCTCGGCCCAGACCGCCGCCGGTCCCTCACCGGTGAGGGCAAAAGTAGCTCCGGGCAGAGCCTGAAGGCCTTCATCGGGAGTCGGGACCGTCTGCAGAGGGTGCAGGCAGGCGCAATCGTTTCCATTTTTCAGCAGCGGCCGGAGAATCTCCAGCCCCTCCACGCCGGAAGTGTGCAATACGCGGGCCCCTTTCAATTCCGCCAATGCCAGCACGGAGGCGACCTCCACTAAAGCGTCGTCGGACACCGCGATCAGGACGTCGTTGCAATTTTTTACCATCGCGGCGATGTCGCCGACACAAAGCGGAGCGCCGATGAAACGGGCTGCGATTTGCGCGGCTTCGATCCTTCTGCCCGCCACGACGGTCACCGGCTGTCCCGACTTCTTCAGAAGGCGACCCATGGCCTGAGCCAAGCGCCCGCTCCCGGCAATTCCGATTTTTCGACCCGTGCCTGAAGCGCTCATCGATCTGCAGCCCCTCCAAGCCGCAAAGCGCAGGGTAGCACAGTTGGATGGAGACGGCTTTCGCGGGCAAACGCGCAGGGTCGACGGCCGTCCGCGTCTGCTTGGTCAGAGGTGGCGCCGCAGAAACGCAACGATCTCTTTTCTGGCCTCTGACGTTTCTTCGTGTCCGACGTCGTAGCGCAGCAGTTTCCAGTTCTCAGCCGCGCCATGACGCGCATACACTTCTTGAAGCGCTTCGTCGATGATGTCGAGCCCTTCCACGGGAGTCAGCGGATCCCGCAGGCCGGCGATCCCGAGATGGGGCCGCGGAGCGATCAGCGAGTTGATTTCAGCCGTCGTGAAATGCTTCAGAAGCGCCGGAACGTAATAGTAGATTCCATGGAGGTGGAGACCCTTCTCGCGAAGTAAGGCTTGAAAGTCGGTCAGGCAGCAGATATCGACCGTTACGCGAATTCTCTCATCCAGTGCGGCCAGCCACCAGGCCATCGTGCTTCCCATTGAAATGCCGACCGTGGCCAGGCGGCGCGAATCAACCTCAGGACGAGTCACCAGATAATCGACGGCTTTGATGCTGTCGTAAACCATCATCCCCCACAGAACCTGGCCCTGCCAGAGCATCGCTTTGAAGGCGTCCATTTCGGATGTGTGGCTTCTTTCGCCAAACACCCACGAATCGATGCACAGCCCGGTCCATCCCATGTCTGTAATCTGCTTGGCGTACGGAGGATCGGAAAGGTATTCCCTTCCCTCCAGAAACTCCGACTTTCCAATGGAATATCCGCCACCGTGAGAGTGATTGAAGAGAACCGCGGGCGCCGGTCCGACGAAGTTCTTCGGTTTGACGAATACGGCGGGCACCGGCTCAAGGCCGTTCAAATCCAGCTCGAGCTCTTCGATCAGATAACCGTCCCGTTCCCCTTCCCCAAGCTTGCGGGCTGAGACCGGACGGCTGCGGGGCGGCAGGTCCCCCATCAGCTCATAGAGAAGCTTTCTTCTTTCCGCACCTTGCATTTCGGAGGCCGCCGGACTGGAGTGTCCGGCGCGCGCAAGCCGCCGGCTCAACCCAAGCGTGGCCAAGCCGACCAGCGAAGCCAGCCTCCGCCGTGTGATTTTGTTCAACCGCATCAATGACTCCTCCCTCCATGCGGCGCCGCTGTCGCTTCGCAGCAGCCGGCTTCCAAGCAAATGGAGTTTCGCCCGCATTTCTCAGACTGCTCCTACTCCGGCGACGAAGGCGATGCTGATGCATCGTCCAGGAGCCGCAACGACCGGGACGGCCTGCGCCGCCCCCAACCCTCTGGGCAACAGGACTTCGATCGCGGACTGCCAAGCCTGCTCGACGTACTGCACGAGTACGACTGCGCGGGCCTTCGTCGCGCGCCTTGTACCCGCGCCGCTATCCGCCGCCTCGCGACGGAGCCGTGTGAGAAATGCGGGCTAGAAGCGCACGGCAACTTTCCACAGGACAGCCGAGGGCGTTGTGTAATAAAATCGGGAAGACAAGGGGCGAAGCCGACTTCAATTGGGTCGGAGAAGGGGTCTGGAAAATGGGTTGCCGCAACCGGCTGTTTATGATCGCAGCTCTCATCTCGCTTTGCCTTCTCCCGTCCATGGGTCAAAGCCGGAGCGGCCAAAAGAGCGCCGCGCAGGAAGAGGCCGCCGACTATTACGCAAAATGGCTGAACGAGGACGTCGTCTATCTGGTCTCGGACGAAGAGCGCGATGTCTTTCAGGGGCTGACGACAGCCGACGAAAAAGACACGTTCATTGAAGAATTCTGGCGCCGCCGCGACCCGGACCCGGCGTCCGCCTTTAATGAATACCGGGAAGAGCACTACCGGCGAATCGCCTACGCCAATCAACACTTCGGAAGCGGAATTCCCGGGTGGAAGACCGATCGCGGGCGCATTTACATCATGTTTGGGCCGCCGGATGAAAGCGAATACCACTCCGGCGGGCAAAACTACACCCGGGCTCAGCACGAAGGCGGTGGAAGGACGAGCACCTATCCGTTTGAAATCTGGCGTTATCGGCAAATCTCGGGGGTGGGAAGCGACGTCGAGATGGAATTCGTCGATCGTTCATGGACCGGAGAATTCAGGCTGGCGCTCTATCCATGG
>DATKAT010000356.1:0-2004 GCA_035514675.1 Acidobacteriota bacterium
CTCTTTTCGCTGGGAATCGTCATCTACGAAATGGTCACGGGAGAGCTGCCATTCAAGGGAGACAGCCCGCTGGACACGATGCATGCGATCGCCTTCGAGGAAGTGCCGCCGGTGACGATCGTTCGCAAGAACCTTCCTCCGCAGCTGCAGAGAATCCTGTCGCGCTGCCTTCGCAAAAAGCCGGAAGATCGGTATCCGGACGCCAGATCGCTTTCCAACGATTTGAGGAGGCTGAAGCGGGACATCGAGTCCGGGCTGCAGCGGCCGCTGCCGCCTCGAGAGCGCGCGCAGTTCTTCATCGACTGGATTCGTCATTCCGTTTCTTTCGGCGCGGCCGGCGCCATCGCGACCGGAGCGGTAGTTCTTCTGCTCGGCTATCTGTTCGTGTCCAATGTCAATCTGGGCTCGATCGTCCTGCTCTTGTTGATCGGCCTTCCGGTCTATCGCTACGTGCGAAACCGAAAGAACAGAATGCTGAAGTGGTTCGTAGGGCGAGTTTCCCGCATTCCGGAAGTCGAGGCCGTCGTCATTCGCGGCGACCTCGTCACCATTATCGTAAGCCGCGCGCAGGCGGGGATCTACGTCAGGATCCAGGGGTATCTGGACAACGTCAACAAGAAGCTCTTTTACGGAGCTCCCGTCGAGACCACCATCCGAGACGACATCAAGGGCGATGAGCTGCGCCAGATCCTTCGCGAGCCCGGCGTGTCCTACGTCCGCAAAGGCATATTGCGAGACGACGCTGATTCCCACGGCTGACCCTCTTGTCAGCCGCCCTTGCGAAAATGGCGGTCGATGGAGGACGTCTGGTTGCGGTGCAGCCGCTGTTTCGAAGAGTTTCGCGCCGATCCCGCCGCGGATCCGGCCAATCCGCTGGAGGAGACCTGTCCGGACTGCCTTTCCCGGCTGCCGGTCGAAATCAGCTTCGTTCCGCCTTACACCTGTTCGGAAGCCTATCGATTCGAGGAAGTTCGCCGACTGCCGGACGAGTTGCTGCTGGCGCGATTTCGCGACGCCTACCTTTGCATGCTGGAACCCGATTCCGCAGGCGGATCGGAATCCGGCGCGGAAACCCGCGTGGAGCATTCGAACAACCTGGCCAGCGCCGGAAACGAACTGGGCCGGAGAGGCTTTTCGCTCTTTCAGATCAAACGCCTGCTCGGTCAGGTCCACTGACTGCTTCAGCGGACGGCGGTCGGAGAGCCGTTGAATTTCACCTGCGCAGCTTGACCACGTTTCCAGTCCTTGAGGCTTCGTAGATCGCCTCCACGATCTCGACGCTTTTGCGGCCCTCGGCGCCGTTGCAAAGCGGCTCCCGGCCTTGCTCAAGCGCCTCGATGAAATCCTGCAAAACGATGCGATGTCCTTCTGCGTCGGAGACCCGCGGTGAGTCCTGACGCTGAGAATCCGTCCTTTTTTCAGTAATTTCCGGCGATGCGCCTCTCTTGTAGAAGCTTTTCAGGTTGGAGCCTTCGATTTGAATCGTGCCCCCATCGCCGACGATCGTGATTCTTCTGGGCAAGCCTGGAAATGCTGTAGTGGTGACCGAAAGCGCTGCCACTGGCCCCGATCGGAATTCCAAAATAGCTGTGACGGTGTCCTCGGCTTCGATCTGGTGCTCCTGAGTTCGGCAGAACGCCGAAACTTTGGAGACAGGTCCAAAAAACCAGAGCAGCAGATCGACAGTATGAATGCCCTGATTCATGAGCGCCCCGCCCCCGTCCAGAGCCCAGCTGCCCCGCCAACGCGAGTCGGCGTAATATTCCGGGTCCCGCCTCCAAAGAAGCTCGGCCGTCGCCATCAGTCCCTTCCCTGCTTTCCTTTCCTCCAGCATCCCCTTGACCCTTTGCATGTCGGCTGCGGCCCTCTCCTGAAGAAAGACGCCCAGCCGAACTCCGGCCCTTTCCGCAGATTCGATCAACTCGTCGATGCGTTCGGTCCGGATGTCCAGCGGTTTTTCAATCAGCAGGTGCTTTCCCTGACGGGCCGCAGCCATTCCCTGCT
>DATKAT010000357.1:0-3876 GCA_035514675.1 Acidobacteriota bacterium
ATTGGAGACGCGATCCAATCGCGCGCCGGGGCGAATCCCGTAGCCCCAGGCAATGAAGACGGCATCCATGTCGGGGTCGGAGGCCGGATAGCCGTGGGCCCCCGCTCCGTCGGGGATTTCAACGATCGCCTCCCCTTCGGCCGCCCCGGAAAAGCTGTAGCCGCTCGCGGCCGTCAAGAGCAGGTCTCCCATCTGGTCGTTGTCTGCCGGATCGGGAAGGCCCAGTTCCGCGTACCCGGCTGGTTCGATCACTTGTTCGACTCCCTCCAGACCTCCGAGAAGCTGCTTGAGTTGCGGAAGCAGGCGGTCCCGTTCGGCGGGATTGGTCACGTAGACCATGGCCACTCCGCCCAGCGGAGCGACCCAAGCTTCGCAGTTCACTTCGCCGGCTTCCATGCGAACCAGGCCGCGCTCCCGCAGAGCGGCGTTGGGCCGGATGCTTCGGGTGGCGGTCTTAAAGCCGTGATCGGAGACGACCAGTACGGTGGCGAGGCCATCCATTCCGGCTCTTTCAATGGAATCCAGCAGCGCCTGCACGCGCGCGTCGGCCAGAGCGATGGCCGAGTTGGAGGCCAGATTGCCGAACCCGTAGCGGTGGTGGGTCGAATCGAGGTTCAGCAGGTGAAACAGCAGCAGGTTGGGGCGGTGGTTTTCGATGATGTAAGCGCCAGCTCGCGTCCAGATCTCGTCCTTCCAGGTAATGTTGGCCTGGGCCCATTCTTCGATGTCTCGGCGAGCGACCAGACCCGCCTGAATCATCTCCTGCTCAACGGGCCCCTCGGGATGGGGCCGTTCCGGGAACGCCCAAGTGATGGCTGGGGCGTTCAGGATGGCCACCCAGTCGACCTGGGCCGTTGTCAGTCCAGCTTCGTGCGCCAGATCGTAGACGGTGGGAACCCGCACCATTTCGTCCTTGTCCCGCCAGGGCTCGACTCTGGGGGGGTGCGCGGGCCCTTGGCGAAGCAGTATGCCGTTAAAGAGGACCCCATGGAGAGCCGGCGGCGAGCCCGTGACCATGCTGGTATGACTCGGCCACGTGACCGATGGAGTGCTGGTGGTCATGGCGTCGGCCGACGCTCCTTCGCGCACCAGCCGGCGCAAGGTCGGCGCTGAGATGCGCGGATCCGCAAGGGCTTCAGCCGGAAGTCCGTCGATGCTGATCAACACCACGATCCGCTCCCGCGCAGAGACTTCCGGCCCCTCACTTTCCTGCCGGGCGACCATCATCAGGCTGAACGACAGGACAAACGACAACGCGACTGTCCAGCGGGCGATGACTCTGCGATTCTTGAAATCCATTCCGATTCCTCCTCGATCCGTGACTAGCCCGCCGATTCTAAATCGGCAGGCCGAAGGGGTCAAGAAACGGCGCCGAGGTAGGACGCGTGTGAAAAATGCGGGTTCAGATCCGGCCCACCGTCCGCCCCACCTTCCCCATGCTAGAATCGGGTCGGTGAAAGTCGATGTGGCCATCATCGGAGCGGGCCTCGCCGGTGCCTCCACGGCCTTCCATCTGTCGCAGAGTTTCCGAGGTTCCATCTTGATTCTGGAGCGGGAGAGCGCGCCGGCGCTTCATGCATCCGGGCGGAATGCGGGACTGGTCCTCCAGAGCGTGGCCGACCCGGAAATTCGGAAGTTGGCGGCTGCCGGGGCCAGAGCCTATTCTCGTCAAGCAGAGGAAATCGGATTTCGAAAGACCGGATCCCTCCTTTTGGGGCCCCGCTCGCTCCTGGAATTGGTGTTGGAACCGGAACGAGTGGGCATTGAATGGGCGGAACCGGAGGAAGTGCGCGGTGAGATTCCGCTGCTGGCCGGCCATTCATTTGAAGCGGCGCTGCGAACTCCCGGCGACGGCGTGATGGACGTTCGCCGTCTAATGGACTTTTATCTCGCGTCGGCGCAGGCCAATGGCGCGGAAATTGCGTACCGCCAAGAGGTCCAGTCGATTGCGGCGGGACGGTTTTTTCGAATTCAAACGCCTTCCGGCACGATTCAGGCGAGCCGGATCGTCAATGCGGCCGGAGCCTGGGCGCCCCGGATCGGGGTCATGTGCGGCGCCCAGTCGGTCGCCCTGCACTCCTTTAAGCGGCATCTCTTTGTGTTGGAGGCCAACGGGCGCATCGGACCGGACTGGCCTTTTGTTTGGAACGTCGAAAAAAGCTTTTACTTTCGACCGGAAGATGGAGACGTGCTGTTCAGCCTTTGCGACGAGGAGCCTGCGGCCGGGGAGCTGCTGCCCACCGTAGATCCGGAGTTGCGGAATGCCCTTGCCGAATTGATCTTTCGGGAGCTTCCGGCTCTTGGAAGCGCCGTTCAGAAACGCGCCTGGTCCTGCTTTCGGACTCGCGACCCGCAGGAAAAGCCGCTCCTGAACTGGGATGACGCCGTGGAGGGTTTTCTGTGGGTGGCCGGTCTGGGCGGCCATGGCGTAGCCACCAGCTGGGAGGTCGGTCGCCGGGCTGCTGCATTGATTCTGGCGGTTTAAACCGCCCCAAAGTAGGGCCGGCATCCTGCCGGCCATTGCCTCAATCGCGGGCTGGAAGCCCGCGCCACAGGTAGCTAGGCCTCGGTTTTCGTTCCTCGATCCGCAGCTTTCGAACTTCTCTTTTCCTGCGCATCGGAATTCTCGACCACAGGTTGGGGATAGACGATCCTCTGATGGGAACTGCTTTTCATGATGTGGGTCAGCGTGTTGCAGATCTTTTTCAACTCGCCGATCGTCAGGTTGGAGCGATCCAGCTCTCCCTGCTCCAACTTCCTGTTGGCGATTTTGTTGACCAGTTCGCGAATGTTTGCCTCGCTCCGATCATCCACCAGGCGAAAGGCGGCTTCGACGGAGTCGACGATCATCACGATTGCAGTTTCCCTGCTCTGCGGCCTGGGCCCGGGGTATTTGAAGATCTTCTCGGACTTGATTTCCGAATCGAGATTTCTTGATTTGAAATAGAAGTAATCGATCGTAGAGGTCCCATGGTGTTCGGGAATGAAATCGATCACCGCGCTCGGCAGCTTGATTCTGCGGGCCAGTTTGACCCCCAGGATCACATGCGCCCGGACGACGGAGGCCGAAGCCACCGGGCCCAGCTCGTCGTGTGGATTGGGGCCTCCCGCCTGATTCTCAATAAAATACTGCGGATTGAACATCTTGCCGATGTCATGGTAATAGGCGCCGACCCGAACCAGCAGGCCGCTGGCGCCGATTTCGTTGGCCACCGACTCGGCGATGTTGGCTACCACCATGCTGTGCTGATAGGTTCCCGGCGCTTTGAAGAAAAACTCCTTCATCAGCGGCGTGTTCAGGTCCAGCAATTCCATCAGTCGAAAGGGGGAGGCGAAATCGAAAATGATCTCGAGGAGGGGCAGAAAGATCAGAGCCATTAATCCTGAGATGACGCCGTTACCGAGACTGGCGGCCACCTCCGGACTGAGGATCTGAAATTCCTGTGCCGTCACCATCTCACTGCAGAGGTGGACCAGCGCCATGATGGCGCCGACGAAAAGCGACGCCAGCATCAACTCGCTTCGCTTGCGGGCCCGTCGCACCCAACTGCCGCTGACCAGACCTCCGGCCAGCAGAACGATAAACAGCGGAAACTCAATGCGGGCGTCGATCATCACGAAGATCAGAGTGATCAAGACGGTCAATGGTACGATCCGCCGGTTGACCAGGATGGTGATGACGATGCCGGCCCAGGGCACCGGAATCAAATAGGGGGAGAACAGGTCGTAAAAAAGCGAAAGCTTCGCGCAGCAGAGTACGACGGTTACGGCCAGGTAGATCAGAATCAGATTCTTGTTCTTCTCCGTGACCGAGGGGTAAAGAATGTTGATGTGGTACAGCAGCACGAAGAAAAACACCGTCACCAGCAGCATGGT
>DATKAT010000358.1:0-5090 GCA_035514675.1 Acidobacteriota bacterium
TTTCTGGACTTTGAGAACCTCGTGCTCGGCTTTGAGAGAGGGCGGGCGCGGGAATCCTTCGACGTTCAGAAGATTCTCGGCAGACTTGTGGAAAAAGGCAAGATCATCGTCAAGAAGGCCTATTGCGACTGGAGTCAGTACGAGGGCTTCAAGGTTGCGCTTCACAATTCCGCCTTCGAGATCATCGACATCCCCAAGCGCAGCCATTCCGGGAAGAATTCGGCCGACATCCGTCTGTGCGTCGACGCCATGGACCTGTGCTACAGCAAGGAGCACATCAACACCTTCGTCATCCTGTCCGGCGACAGCGACTTCTCGCCGCTGGTTTCCAAGCTGAAGGAAAACGGCAAGTACGTCATCGGTCTGGCGACCAAGGGCGCCGCCTCCGATCTGCTGGTGGACAACTGCGACGAATTCATCTTTTACGAGGAGCTGACCGAACGGACCACCACCCCGCCTCCGTTGGGCGCCAGCGTTCCCAAGGACAAGCGGGCCGCGTTCCAATTGTTGATCGATTCGGTGCAGGCGCTGATGCGGGAGAACAAAGACGTCATCTACTCGTCGCTTCTGAAGCAGACGATGAAGCGGAAAAAGCCCGCCTTCAGCGAGGGGCGCTACGGGTATCGGACCTTCAGCGAGCTGCTCGAAGACGCTGAAAAGAAAAAGCTCATCTCGCTTCGCGAGGATCCCCGCAGCGGCACCTACGTCGTCAGCGGGTTTGGGAAAAGCGGCTGAAGCGACGCGACCCGCGGCCCCGAAGCATTCCCTTCAGACGCGCTCCCGTTTGACGCTCAGCTCTGTTTTAGATAGTCGTCTGCGCCGTCCAGCCAGTCCTGTCGGGGAGGACTGAAAATGTCGATCGAAAGCGAATCCTCCAGGGCTTGGACGCGATGCGGCAGCGCCGACGGAATATGAATGATTTCACCCGCGAGAACGTCGATCGTCCGCCCCTTCCCTTCCTTCAATTCAAAACGCAGGGAACCTGACAGAACGTAAGAAAACTGTTCGTTTTCGTGGTCGTGCCAGGGCACGGCGGCCCCCCGTTTCAAGAGAATCTGCGTGAACATCGCCCGCTCTCCGCTGACCATCCTTCGAAACAGTCGAGGGCTCAGCTCCTCCCAGCCCAGGTCATCCCAGCAATAGAGTCCGGCTGCGCCCGGCCCTTCCCCGCCAGTCGACTCCGCCGCCTTGCGCTTTCGCCGCCTCACTCGGCCACATTCCCGGCGAAGGACGAAGTCGGCGACTTCAGCGCTTCAGGAGGCAATCCCTGTGGAGCTTCGAACTTCCAGTAATGCGTGACGCAGTCCTGGCAGATGGACCACTGGAGGCCGCGTTGCGCGTACGTGACGATCGTGGTGCGGTGGAACTCCTTCCAGCAATGAGCGCAGTAGACCGGAAACACCGGCTGGGAGCGACGGTACAATACGACCGAAGCTCCCGCCAGCAGCAAGCCGCACCCGGCCAGCGCCAGAACGATTTCCCCAATTGTCAGAGTCATAGCCCGCCACAATTATTCTGGCGTGAAGTCAATAAGTCAATGCTGAATTCGCAGATCCGAGTTTCGCGCCGTCCGCCGCGCCGCCTGCCGGGCGCGCGGGCATCCTGCCCGCCCCGTCATCGCGCGAAAGCGCGATCTGTCCGACCGGGCGGGTTAGCGCGAATTTCTCACACGCGATTTGCTGCGAAACGATCGCGCTTACGCGCGATAAGGGGGGTGGGCAGGATGCCCGCGCTCCCAGGAAGGGCCGCGCGGCCGAACGATGCCGCTGCCTACGGTCCAGACCCGCGGGGCCCGTCAGCAGCACCCTCCGCCGTCGTAATGAAAGGTGGAGGCGGAGATGAAAAGATCCCGGCGTCCTAGAGCTGCAAGCGCCGCCGCGGTCTTGTCGCAGACTGCAACAGGCTGGTCCTTTTGCATGACGTGCCCTTTTCCGTCGTCGAACGATTCGTCGGCGCCGAAGTAGATGGCGCATCTTCCGGTAAAGACGCAGGGGCCGTCGGCCGGGACGGGATCCTTGACGGCGCAGACTTCGACGCTTTCGACGAAGATCGCCTCGGAGGTTCCGTAGCGGTCCGGGTCCAGCACCCGGTAGGGGCGGCGGGCCCGCACCTCGACCGTGCCGAAGCCCGCGCCGGCGATCAATTGCACGTATTCGGCCAGCGGGAGGGCGCCGCTTAAGCACAGCGCCCGCAGGCGTTCGTCGCTGCGCAGGCCTTCCGGAATTTCTGCGTCGCAGATCGGATCGGACAGAACCAGCCGTCCGCGGGGTTTCAGAACGCGGTGCATTTCCGCCAGGGCCTGTTTCAGATCGTCGATTTCGAAAATGTTGAAGAGGCAGTTCTGAGCGGCGACTTCGACCGACTCGTCCTCGACGGGAAGGCGCAGCGCGTCCCCCTCCCGAAGCTCGATGTATTCGGATCGAAACCAATCGTTTTGCCGCTCGGCTTCCCGGAAATTGGAACGGGCCGCATCCAGCATTTCAGAAACCGGATCGACGCCCACGACGGCGCCCGGCCGGCGGCTGAAATAGGCGAACTGGAGCAGCTCCATGCCGCCTCCAACCCCTGCGTACAGAACTCGCGGCTGGGCTGCAAGATCCCGCGGATGAACCGTAGTGCCGCAGCCGTAGTTCATTTCCAGCATGGCCTGCGGAATCTTCAGGCCCGGAAGCTGCCATACGGGAGAGGTGGTGCAGCAAAGGCCTTGCTGAGGGACCAGCGCGGCCTGACGGTAGACTTCTTTGGTTGTATTCAAGTAAGAGCTCATCGAACGATTTCTCCTCCGCAGCTGGAGCCGGCCCCGGCAGTGCATCCGAAGCAGTGCCGATTTACGACGATTTCGCGGGCTTCCAGACTTGCGCGATCGAAAGCGGAAATGTGAGCCGGCGCCCCGGCCTCCAAAGGCAGCTCCAGCATCTGGTTGAAGTCGCAGTCGTAGAGTGTGCCCTCCCAGCCGACCGACAGGGTGTTTCGACACATCAGTCCGGAAACCGCCGACGGGTTGAAGGCTCCGACCAACGTCTCCATGTATTCTTCGTGCTTGCCGGCATTCAGCAGGTAGTCCAGAAACCGGCTGATCGGCATGTTGGTTATGCAGTACAGATCGTTGAATTCAACGTCGAAGCGCTCCTTGAGGATCCGCTTGTAATCGGACCGCAGCTTTTCCTGCGGCGGCGGAAGAAACGCTCCCAGGGGGTTGTACACCAGGTGCAGCTCCAGGCCCGTTTCGGGCTTTCCGTAACCGACTGCGTTCAGCATCTGCAAGGCCTCAATGGAACGTGCGAAGACGCCTTCGCCCCTCTGCTTGTCCGTGTTGTCAGCCGTATAGCAGGGCAGCGAAGAGACGACCGTCACTCTGTGGCGGGCGAAGAAGGACGGAATCCGCCGGTATTTCTCGTTGACGGTCAGGATCGTCAGGTTGCTGCGGATTATGGTTTTTCGACCCAGGCGCGAGATCTCCTCGACGAACCACCGAAAATGAGGATTCATTTCGGGCGCCCCGCCGGTGATATCGACCGTTTCGATGTCGCAGGACTTCAGGGCCTCCAGACACTGGCGCATGGTCCGGCGGGTCATGATTTCCTTTCGGTCCGGTCCGGCGTCGACGTGGCAGTGGGCGCAGGTCTGATTGCACATCTTTCCGACGTTGACCTGCAGGATGTCGATTCCGGAAGGGCGCAATGGATGCCGGCCGACGGCCTTCAGAGCGTCGGCAAACGACGCGCCCGGCGTACTCTCCAATATTTCCAGCTGCCTTTCGGCGACTGAAAGCTCGTGGTTCAGGGCTCTCAATGACTTCATGCGATTCCTGATGCGATGTTTCTATTCAAATGCGGTCGCCCGACTGTTGACCCGTCGAAGGTTGAGCCGGTCGAAGGGGAGCCTTGCAACGGCTTTGAACGGAAGCAATAAGGGTGAGGTTTTTGACGCGCGAAATCAGCCTGACGACTGATTCAGATTGAAATGCAGGGAGGCGGCAACTGCCAGAGCAGGCGTTCGAAGCTGCGGCCGCGCGACAGCGCGGGCCGAAGCCGACGAAAGAGGCGGGACGCGAGCCGGTTCAGCAGATTGCGTACGATCTCCGCCAGCGGTCCGGATTCTGCGGTCAGTCGCTCCAAGTCTTCAATGGTGTCCAGGTCCCGTTTGACTTGGAGAACGGCCGAATCGGCCCTTCCCATCATCGACATCATCTGGCGAAAATCGGAATTTCGCTGCCAGACGATTCGCCCAAGCGCCGTACGGTCTTCCGCTCGCAGTGCGATGAGGTACAGGCCGCCGCGATGGTCGGGTCCGAGTACGCAACGATTTTCACGGAGAAGGTGAAAGCTTCTGCGAACGTCTGCTTCGGTCAAGGACGGGCAGTCCCTTCCGACGATAACGATTTCCTCGTAGCCGAGGCCGGCCAGCTTCTCGACGGCTTGCGTCAGGCTCTCTCGAAAATCGCCGCCCTGCTGCCGGTGAACGAAATAACCGCGCTCCCGGTAGGGCCTGCAAAGCATGGAGGTCGTAAAGAGGTGGACTTCCGCGCCCACGGAATCTCCTTGGATTCGGGGAAGGTCAAGCAGCCTGGAAAAAGAGCGCGGCCAGTGGCGACGAGACAGGTCGAAAGGCAGCGCCGCGGCAAAAATTAAGACCGCTCGACGGCTTGAAGGATCGGGCATAAGAGTTTCCATAGTATCCTAAACTACTCGCTTTCCGAGTTCCAAGTCAGTCCAATTTCCAACTCGGTCGTTGCACTGGAAAATTCGGGGCGGCGCGTCTATGCTGAAAAGCGCTCATGGGGAGTCCTATCAATCCGCCATTTGCGTGCTTTGAGAAATCGGCGCGCCGGCTGGGCCGGTCCGCCAGCTTCTTGGCTTGCCTGTCCCTGATCGCCTGCGGAACCCGGCCGGAGGCTCCGGTTGAATGGAGAACCTACCTGGGCGACGACCATCGAAACCAGCACTCAGCGCTGAGTCAGATCAACCGGAAGAACGTGTCTGAGCTGCAACTGGCGTGGACTTACCGCACGGGCGACGCTCCCCCCGGAGTCCGATCCGAGATCCAGTGCAATCCGCTGATCGTGGACGGAGTGCTGTACGGCACGTCCC
>DATKAT010000359.1:0-2626 GCA_035514675.1 Acidobacteriota bacterium
CCCGGCCCCCTGTTGCAGAAGCAGGTCCATCACCGGGTTCAGCTCTCGCCCTCCCCGGTCCAGCAAATACAGGGTAATGTAGGCGTCGGTGAGAGAAAGAAACAGAAGCACGATCAGCATCACGACGATCTGAGCCGGATAACGGTCTAGATAATAATGGAAGCGCTCGTCACTCTTGCGGCGGACGCGTCCACGGCGCCTGTGGCGGAAACCGACCAGGGTCAAAGGGTGGGCTGCGGCCGCCCGACGATCTCCCCTGGTTCTGCGTTCCTCAGGCTTCGGTTTAGCTTCGCTCCAGGAATCCACAGCCCCTCCGTCGAGTGAGTCCGCCTGGACCGCGCCTGCCCTTTGCCCGACGGGTCCTATGAGTCTTTGCTGGGGCTTGAGGAGAGGCGCCGTCGTGAGTTGATTTCGACAGGCGCTCGCAAGACTTCTTCCGAGGACGGGCCTCTTCCATGCCCAAGAAGTGTTAGCCTAGCACCGACTTGCCGCCCGGCAGGTGACGGCAGTTACAGCCGAAAGTTTGCGAGTCGCGCCCGGCCGCGTCGGGTTGCATTGTTCGTCGCTTGAAACCATTACCGCCAATCCGCCATCCCATTCAGAGCGGAAGCGTTATCGCGGACGCCGACAACTGGCTGAACGAGGTTCAAGCTGCCGCCATTAAAGAGTTTTGCGCGCTCTGGAAGCCGACCGGGGACAGCTGTCGGCTGAGAGTTGAAGGTCATAGCGCATGCCCGGTCCCAATGGTTGCGCGGAATCGGGAATCCGGGAGATCGAAACGGTACAATGAAAGTTGCTACGGATCCGAAAGGGTCTTATAAACGCGTGGCAGACGATGTCACATTCGAGGAATAAGGAAGGGCCGGCGACGCCTTTGGCTGGAAGCGGTCAACGGCTCCCGTCTTTCGAGTCCGATTTGTCGACGGCGGCTTCGTTGTCGGTGTGCGGATCGGACTCCGCATCATCGGATTTTCCGAAAGGAGCGAAAAGAAAATGTATCTGGATCCTTTATATTTGATCATGCTCATGCCCGCCCTTCTGCTTTCCCTATGGGCAAGCTGGCGGGTGAAGTCGAACTTCAAAAAGTATTCGCAGGTGCGCTCGGCGCGCGGCATCACCGGCGCTCAAGCAGCCGAAGAGCTGCTCCGGTCGGCCGGAATCCATGATGTGAACGTGGTGCTCGCACAGGGCTTTCTGTCGGATCATTACAACCCGGTCAACAAGACGCTGGCCCTGTCCGACGGCGTCTACAATTCCGCATCGGTTGCCGCGGTCGGAATCGCCGCCCATGAAGCCGGCCACGCCATACAGCACAAAGAGAAGTATTTCCCCCTGTGGCTCCGTTCCACGCTAGTGCCGACCGCCAGCATCGGGTCGAGTCTCGGCTACATGGTGATGTTCATCGGACTGATCCTGCAGGCTTCGGGGATCATCCTGCTGGGCGCTCTCCTGTTTTCCGCGGTACTGGTATTCCAACTGGTGACACTGCCGGTCGAATTCAACGCCTCGAGCCGCGCCAAAGCGCTGTTGCTTCACCACGGAATCATCAGCCCCCGGGAAAGGGAAGGCATCGACAAGGTCCTGAACGCGGCGGCGCTGACCTACGTGGCGGCGGTGGTATCGACGCTGATGACGCTGCTTTATTTCCTGATGCGAGCCCGTCAGTAAGGAATGCGGATACGTGCCGCGCGCCCGATGGCGCAGCCCTTTCGCTGACGGGCGGCGCGGCCGATTCAATTCAGATCAGGTGACAGGAGACGAGCCGCTCGATGGAATCAACTCCACTGGAAACGTTTCTTCAAGATCATGACGAGGACGCCTGGAACAAGGCGCTCGATCGGCTCCGAGAGTCGATTCACCCTGTGGACCGCGACGGAGTCAGAATCTGGTTCTCCTTTTGGCCCCTGAAGCTGACGGATTCCCTGCGAAGATCGCAGGATCCCCTGCAGACCGCACAGGAGCTCCTCCTGTACGGAGAATACGAACTGCAAAAGGGGCTGGATCGTTCGGTGGAATTCCTCTACGGCAGCCGCTTCTGGAAGGAGATTCGGAAAGCAGTCGTCCGATGCTGTGAAGGCGTGGGCGAACCGGAAAGTCTTTCTTTGGAAGATCATATTCGACGCCTGGGCAAGGAGATCGCGGAGCGGCAGGGCGTCGAAGAGTCGCTGACGCTGGGCGTAGCTGCCGTGGCCCTGATGGGTCTCCGGCAGGTCGGTCTGAAGGACTTTCGGGGCAACGGTTTAACCGACGGGAAACCGAGTCCGCAGGCGCCTTCACCCGAAGATGTGATTGGACTGCGGGAACGATCTCCGAAGAAACGCCTCCTTGATTTCTTGCGGACCGTCGATCGCCGCTATCGAATCGTCTGGGATGAAAGCAGGGACGAAGGCCGTTTTGAAGCCATCCAGGGCCAGGACATCGCCATGGCCGCGGCAAACGATGAAAGAGACTATCAGGGCTTCGATCGGCGGCGGGTGGAGGGCCCCGTTCCCATTCAGTGTCGCAACGGCGCTTGCGGCTTCTGCTGGATCGGAGTGTTGGGCGGGCGCAGAAATCTATCCGAGATCACCGACTTCGAGAGGAAACGCCTGAAGCACTTCGGATATCACTACGACGAGTTCGACGG
>DATKAT010000360.1:0-12537 GCA_035514675.1 Acidobacteriota bacterium
TAGCCCGGCCAGCGCAGCCAGTCTTCATGGCTGACGCTCAGGTAATACCAGTTCTGAAGCCGAAAATTAAAGGCTTCGAAGCCCAGCCAGATCAAGTTGGAGCAGAAAAACACCCAGAGAAAGACGGGAAAACCGGCGAAGACCCTTGACCTGCCGCCGACGGAACGATTCCAGTAGGCCAGCAGCAAGATATACGTCCACCAGGCGATGAAATAGAAGAAGGAATAGAAGGGCTCCACCCGGGAAAGCAGGAGAATGAAGAAAAGACCCTGAAGCCCGATTCCGGCGGCCAAGATCGATCGACTTTTGCGAACAGAAGTTTCCATTGCTGGATTCAATTTTTCCGGCCAGTCCCTCGGGAACGGATCAAGCGCACCGTCAACCGCCCGCCGACGCGCCGAACGTTGGCTCATTTACGGCCGCACCGTCAAACCGAATGATGTATCGGTGGAATCCGAGGGTCAAGCGGGCAGCGGGCCGGGAGCCTGAAACGGTTTCGCCCGAACGAAAGTAGCTTGATCGGCGCCGGCAGTCCCCGGGCGTCTACCTCATATTACGCTCGACATCCGGCAGACTCGCGACAACGACGTTCCCGACGATGGCCAGGTTTTCGGTTGAAACCTTGTCGAGCGTGTCCTCCGGCGTGTGCCAGTGACGGTAGGACAGGTCGATGATGTCGATGGCCGGCACTCCAGCGCGCAGGAACGGAATATGGTCGTCCACCGCGTTGACGGAACCACCGCGCCGAAAAATGTGGGCGTATCCGAGGCGCTCGGCAGCGCTCCAGACGATGTCGTTCAACCAGTCGGTCGAGTTATCGTCCTTCAATATCCGCAAGTCCTTGCCGCCGATCAAATCCAGCAGGATCATGGCTCCGATCCGTTCCAGACTCGTGTCCCGATGCAGCATGCGAACGAAGGCCCGGCTGCCGTAGAGGCTGTCGTGATCGCTCCACTCGACCAGGGCCTCCTCGCCGTCGAAAAAGACGAACCAAAGCGTGGCGTCAACCGGGCTTTCCAGGCTGAGAACTCGAGCCAGCTCCAGGAGAAGTCCCGAACTGGAGGCGCCGTCGTTGGCGCCGAAAAACTCGAATTCTTCGTAATACTTGCTTTCGTAGTGACTTGCCAGAATGATCACCCGTTCGCTGCGGCCCGGCGAGATCCCCCAGATGTTGGTCATCCGGATCTGACCCAGCGGGGTCAGGGGAGCGAAGGTGTCAGAGTGTACTTCCAGTCCCAGCCCTTGAAGCTCCTTCCGAATGTACTCGCTGACCTCGCGCAGCGCCGCGCTCCCGGGAGGGCGAGGCCCGAACTCAACGATTGCGCGGGTGTGCCCATAAGCCTTTGCGCCGTCCACCGGCCCCCCGGAGGCGCCCACGCCTCCGCACCCAGGCAGCAGAATAGGGGCCAAGGCCCACCACAACCCGACCAACGCGCGCTGAAAAAACTTCCGACGGTCGGAACGTCTGGGCTGTGGAAAACCGGCCTTCATTCGGTCCTTTCTACAGATCAAAAACAGAGCTGCTGAGGCGAAAAACGGGGGCTCCTAGGGCGAGAATCCGTCAAATTGAAAGCGCTCCAACCCTATGCTACATTTGCTCTTCCTCAATATACCCCAGAAAGGAGACTGAATGAAGATATTCGAGAGCGAGAGCATCCGCAACATTGCGATCGTGGGACACGGCGACACGGGGAAGACCTCACTGGTCAGTGCGCTGTTGTATTCGGCGGGCGCCGTCAATCGACTGGGTCGGGTCGACGACGGGACCACGATCACCGATTTCGACGAGGATGAAATCGCTCGAAAAATCACCATCAACACCGCCGTGGCGTGGTGTGAGTGGAATGGGGTGAAATTGAATCTGCTGGACACGCCCGGCTACCGCGCCTTTATAAACGATGCCAAATCAGCCATGATGGCCGCGGAAGCCGCGATGGTCTTAGTCGACGGGGTTGCCGGCGTGGAGGTTCAGACCGAAAGGGTATGGGGCTTCGCCGAACAATTCCGCATGCCGAGAATGATCGTGATCAACAAGCTGGATCGGGACAACAGCTCGTTTGCCCGAACTTTGGACTCAGTGACCGAAGCGTTCGGGCGCGAAGTGGTTCCGGTGCACCTCCCGATCGGATCGGAAAAGGATTTCAACGGCGTTGTCGACCTGATTCAGCAAAAGGCCTTTCTGTTTGAAGGGAACTCGGGCGGCCGGCACCGAGAGGCCGACATACCGGCAGAGCTGCAGGACGAAGCCGGGGCGCGTCGGGAGGCGTTGATCGAGATGGTCGCCGAAACGGACGACGCGCTGATGGAACAGTACTTCGAAAACGGGACATTGACGGAGGAGGAGGTCGGCGGCGGCTTGAGGAAGGCGCTCTTGAAACGAGCGCTGCACCCTGTTTTTTGCGCTTCGGCTCTTCTCAATTTCGGCCCCCGGGTTCTTCTGGACGTCCTGGTGCAGTTGACGCCTCATCCGCTGGAAAGGGCGCCGGTGGCGACGATCGACTTGAAATCCGGCGAACCCGGAGAAATGACCGTTCAGAAGAAGGGGCCGGCGGTGGGATACGTCTTTAAGACGATCGCCGATCCATTTGCCGGACGCATTTCGATGATCAAGGTTTATGGAGGCTCGCTGAAATCAGATCAGTCGTTGCGAAACGCCCGCACCGAAGTGGATGAGCGCCTGGGCTCGCTGCAGGTCCTTCAGGGAAAGTCCAATGCATCGGTCGCGGAAGCGCGCACCGGCGATATCTGCGCGCTGACCAAGCTCAAGGACACAACCAGCGGCGACACGCTGGCGGAACCGCCCTGCCGTTTTGAGATCAAACGAATCGAATATCCGGAGCCCGCCATCAGTTTTGCCATCGAACCCGCATCCCGGGGGGACGAAGACAAGATCGGCAACGCGGTTTCTAAAATCATGGAGGAGGACCCCTCCCTGCGATTCACCAGGGACCCCCAGACTAAGGAATTTCTGCTCTCGGGAAGCGGTCAGCTCCACATTGAGGTGTCGGTGGCGAAGTTGAAAAAGAAGTACGGGGTTGAAGTCATTCTAAAGCCCCCGAAGGTCCCCTACCGGGAAACGATCGCCGGAACCGCCGACGTGCATGGCCGTCACAAGAAGCAGACGGGCGGCCATGGGCAATTCGGGGACTGCAAGATTCGCATGGAACCGCTTCCGCGTGGACAGGGTTTTGAGTTTGCGAATGAAATTTTCGGCGGGGCCATCCCGAGGCAGTACATTCCAGCCGTGGAAAAGGGAATCCAGGAAGCGGCGGAGAGAGGCTTCCTGGCGGGTTTCCCCGTCGTCGACTTCAAAGTCACCCTGTACGACGGCAGCTACCACGACGTCGATTCCTCAGAGCTGGCCTTCAAGATCGCCGGCTCGCTGGCCTTTCGAAAAGGGATGGAGCAGGCTCAACCCGTTATGCTGGAGCCGATCATGAACCTGGAAGTCTACGTTCCGGAGGAGAACGCGGGAGACATTATGGGGGACCTGAACAGTCGCAGAGGAAGAATTCAGGGGATGGACGTCAAAGGCGCCATGCAGGTCGTCCGGGCTCAAGTCCCGATGGCCGAGATACTCAATTATCAGCCTTCCTTGACTTCAATGACGGGGGGACGGGGCTCCTTCCACATGGAAAAGTCGCACTATGACATCGTGCCGGCGCATCTCGCCGAAAAGGTGATCGCCCAGGCGAAGCGCGAACAGGAAGATTAGCGGCTGCTCGACCCCGTACCCGGCGGGAAACGATTTCGAGCGATTCGCATCTATCCCGTTGAAGTTCAGCGGTAGTCGATCTGGATTCGAGGACCATGTATCCGAAGCTGTTCGAACTGGGGCCGCTGCCCCTCCATACCTACGGGTTGCTGTTGGCGACGGCTCTGCTGGTGTCCATTTCCGTGGCCGCCCGCCTGGCGGAACGAGACGGAGTCGACCGAAAGCGCGCATGGGATCTCGGCTTCGTCGTGATCATCTCCTCGATCATTGGAGCGAAGCTGCTGCTGGTCTTTGTCTCTTACGACTACTATCTTTCCGATCCTCGACGCATCTTCAGTCTGGAATTCCTGCAAGCTGGAGGAGTGTATTACGGAGGCTTTCTGGGCGCTGTACTGGGCGCCTTCCTGTTCGCCCGACGAAACCCGGATCTCCCCTTCTGGAGAATGGCGGACGCGGCGGCGCCGGCCATCCCCCTGGGTCAATCGATCGGAAGGCTGGGTTGCTTCGCGGCAGGCTGCGATTACGGCAGACCGACCGACGTTCCATGGGCGGTCACCTTTACAAGCGACTACGCGCATCAGATCGTCGGCGTACCCCTGCACGTGCCACTTCATCCCTATCAGCTTTACGAGTCGGCTGGAACTTTCGTCCTCTTCCTGGCGCTGCTGTGGGCGTTCTCAAGGAGGCAATTCACCGGACAGGTCTTTCTGCTCTACGTCATTGGCTACGGCGTCCTGCGATTCATCCTCGAGTTCTATCGGGGGGACTTCGACCGGGGCTTCCTATTTGGAGAACTGCTTTCCACGTCGCAGTTTATCAGTCTGCTGCTGGTTCCCCTGGCGATCTTACTGTATCTGCGTCTTGCAAGAAAACGGTGACGCGCGGAACCCTCTGCGGTCCGTGGCCGGGGACCCTTGCGAGCCGGAGCGCCGGGGTTGAAAGTAACCGAATGGCAGACCCAACAAGCCCGCACGGAGGGGTCACGTTGCGCCGCTTTCAAAAATGATGGCTCCTGAGATTCGAATTCGCGTGGACCCGGAGGAAGCCGGAACCCGTTTGGACTCGTATTTGTCGCGGAAGCTGGCGGTCAGTCGAAACAAGGTCCGACACTGGATCAAAGCGGGCGCAGTTTCGGTGAATTCCCTCGACAGGAAGCCGAGCTACGCCGTTGCGGCGGACGACGAAATAGCCGTCGCCCCTCCTCCGGACCTCCCTTCCCACCTGGAGCCCGAGCCTATACCCCTTTCGATCCTGTACGAAGACGAGCACCTGGTGGTCGTCGACAAACCGGCCGGCCTGATCGTGCATCCGGGCGCCGGCAATCGAACGGGAACGTTGGCGAACGCCCTGGCTTATCACTTCCAGCAGATGAGCCGCGCGGACACGTTGCGACCGGGAATCGTTCATCGCCTGGACAAACAGACTTCGGGCGTCCTGGTCGTCGCGAAGTCGGACGCCGTGCATGAGGCGCTGGCGCAACAGTTTAAGCGGCGCGCAGTCGGAAAGGAGTATCTGGCTCTGCTGTTCGGGCGTTTGGAGAAGAAATCGGGGACCATCGAACTTCCCCTGGGTCGAGATCGACGGGACCGCAAAAAAATCTCGCCAAGAAGCCGCAAGCTGCGGACAGCCGTCACCGAGTACAAGGTCATTCGAGCGTTTTCAGAGTTCACCCTGGTGAAGGCGACGCCTCAGACCGGGCGCACCCACCAGATTCGGGTGCACTTCTCGGAGCTGGGACACCCGGTTGCAGGCGACCGAATGTACGGAAGGGGGATGCTCAACCACATCCGGGACGATCGGGCGCGGAGCCTGATCCGGCGGATGGATCGGCATTTTCTGCACGCCAGTTCGATATCCTTCATGCACCCGGAAACGGGAGGCCGCGTCCGGCTTACATCCCCTCTTCCCAACCAACTTGAACAACTGCTGCATGCTCTGGAAGAATAGAGTGCCGATGAAGAAGCTTGCGCCTTCACTGCCGTTGTTCGGGTGGGCCGTCTGGATCCTGGCGGCGGGAGCCTCCTCGAACAGCGCCGGACAGGTTGTCCAGAATCCTGATCCGATTCGCGTCGAAGTGGACGCCGTCAATGTGCTGGTGTCCGTCACCGATAAAGGATCCGGCAACTTCGTCACGGGACTTTCGCGTGACGATTTCGAGATTTTAGAGGATGGCGTCCCGCAGGTGATTACGCACTTTTCAAAGGAAACCAACCGTCCGCTGACCATTGCCATGTGCGTCGACACCAGCGCCAGCGTGCGCCTCAAGCTCGACTTTGAAAAGGAGGCGGCGATGGACTTTCTGCACACGGTCATGCGACCGACCGATCGCGCGCTCCTTCTGGAGTTCGACACCGGAGTCACTCTGCTAAACGATTTTACCTCGAATCCAAACGACTTGGCTCGGGCCATCGAGTCGCTTCGAGCCGGCGGGGGAACCTCCTTGTACGACGCCATCTATCTGGTGTCCGAGCAGAAATTGCTCTTTGAGGACGGTCGCAAGACGATCATCATTCTGTCTGACGGCTCGGACTTGACCAGTTCGCATACGCGCGAGGAGGCGCTGAGAATGGCTCATCTGGCCGACAGCGCCATTTACGCCATCAGCACGACTCGCTTCGGCGCCGGCATCGACCATGCGGGTGAAAGCGCATTGAAACAGTTGACCGGAAGCACAGGCGGCCGGGTCTTTTTTCCGTTCTCGACCAAGCAGCTCGCCGAAGCATTCTCTCAAATCGAACAGGAGTTGCGCGCCCAATACAGCATCACGTACGTCCCGGCAAATCGGGAGCGGGACGGGACTTTTCGCAAGATCGAAGTCAAGGTGCGCGGGGGGAGCCACGAAGTCCGGCACCGGCAGGGTTACTACGCCGTCGAGCCCTTGTCCAGCATGTAGCCGGCATGCTTGCAGCGCCTCGAACACGGGACGGCCGCGCGGCGCCCGGGTCTCGCGCCTTCAGCTTTCTCCCGACCGCTTCCAGCTAGAAAGCCAGTCGCCTCGGCGGTCCCGCTCGAGATCGTCCAGCCAGGACGATTTCCTGGAGGATTTCTTCGCCAGAACGATGCCTCCGCCGACGATCCCCACTATGACACTGACCAGGATTCCTGCAAACATTCAGCCTCCTGCATATGAAATGGTCATTTTAAGTTCGAGCCCGACTTCCGTTCTCCGGCTGAAGCCGCACGCGCGTGACTACAGGCAACATCAGGCAACATCTCGATCGCCTCAGCGCAATTCCGTCCGGTGAAATCTTCGCGTCTAGATCACGCCGCCGTAACTTTGGATGCAATTTCTTCGAAAATAGTTCCAGTTCCTGTGCGACAACGGCCGGTGGCAAGAGCCCACGGATCGTCAACGAACCGGCTCGGAGGCGGAGTGGTCAAAACTTCCGAAGTTCGCTCCAGACCCGGCGCCAGTAATGCCGTTTCCTCCCAAAGTATCGACGTCCTCCGAGCTTGTTCCTGTTTCCATACCCGGTTGAAAGAATCGCCGCCTTTTTCTCAAGCTCCCGCGCCGTCCACCTCCGCTGCAACGGAGTGAGAGCCCCCGATCCAATCGCTTTTTCCATCGCGCGCACTCGATATCGATCCAAGCCCCATCGACTCCGCGAAAGCTGATCTTCATGCCCGCCCACCTTGATGATGAGCGGTTGTTGAAGGAAGAGAATCGGAAACGTCGCAGACACACGCAGCCAGAGGTCGTAATCCTCGCAGACGGGAAACCTCGTGTCGAACAGGCCGCACCGTTTCAATACTTTCCGGCTCAGAAGCGCCGAACTGGGACTGATGATGCACAATGGCAAGCAGCGCTCGTAAATCCAGCCGCCGTATTTGTCGTGCTTCTTCTTCGGGTTGACTCTGCGACCCCTGCGAATCCAGATTTCGTCAGTATATGCCACTTGATGCTGCGGACTCGCCCCGACCGCATCCAGTTGAGCTTCCAGCTTTTGAGGCTGCCAGAGGTCGTCGCTGTCCAGAAAGGCGATCCAATCGGAACGCGCCTCGCGAATTCCATGGTTTCGGGCGGCGCTGACGCCTCGATTCTCCTGACGGAAATAACGGATTCTCGCATCCAGGAGGCCGGCGCAGTACCGCTCGGTCGAGTCGGTTGAACCGTCGTCGACAATCAGAAGCTCGAATTCCGGAAAGGTCTGGGCCAGAACCGATTCAACCGCCTTCTGAAGAAAATTCCGGCGATTGAAAGTTGGAACGATGACGCTGACGAGAGCCGGCGGGCGGGAGGTCATGGAGGATTCAACCCTAAGATGCTGAGATGGCCCTCGATCGAAAGGACGGCGCCGACGTTTCACTTTCGGAGCTCGCCGCCGTCCCATGCCCCAAATCGCAACCCATTCCGGCGATTTTCTTTCCGAAAGCGCCTAAACCCGCATGTTTCACGCGTCTCCTACTACGGCGTTGGAGAGCGACGCGGATGCAAGGCGCGCGACGGACCCGCGTGAAAGATGCGGGCTAAGCCGGGTCGTTGCGCTTTTCAAAAGGAAGGACCGCTCCCCGGCGGTCCCTTTTTCGGTCTCGCTGGACCTTATTGCGATACATCGCCCGATCGGCAGCCCCCAGCAGCGCTTCGCTCTCCCGCCCGTCCTCCGGAAATGTGGCCGCGCCGATGCTGATTCCGATGCGAATGTCCTGATGCTCGTCCACCATGACCGAATGACGATCCAGCGCGGATTGAATCCGCTCAATGGTCTGAACCGCCATTTCCTTGGAGACTTCAGGAAGGACCGCGACGAATTCGTCTCCGCCGTAGCGGACGCAGGTATCCGATCGGCGCATCTGGCTGCGCAGGACGTGGGCGATCTCGATCAAGACCCGATCCCCGTTCCGGTGGCCGAATTGATCGTTGACCTCCTTGAACTCGTCCAGATCCAGCATCAGCAGCGTCACCGGATAGGACACCCGATCGGCGCGTTTCAGCTCCTCTTCAATAAATGCGTTGAAATGCCGAAGATTCGGGAGTCCGGTCAAAGGATCCGAAAAAGCGTCCTCCTGGGTTCCCTGGTAGATCACCGCATTGTTGATCGCAGAAGCCGCATGGGGGCTGATCGTCTCCATCAATCTCAAATGGTCGTGATGGTAGACGTTTTCGTTATTCGAATAAAGCGTGATCACTCCCACCAGGCTGCTTTCCAAAGCCAGAGGAACCGAAAGACAGCTCTTGAAGACGGCTCGCAACAGCTTCAAGTTGGGGAAGTCCGGCCCAGGCGATACGTTCATGAGAGATTTGTTGTTGGCGGCGACCCATCCGGTGACCCCTTCGCCCAGCTTCCCCTCCACTCCGTCCAGGATATCCTTGTACATGCCCGTCACAAAGTGGGGAATGACCCGGTCGTCGGACAGATTGACCAGGTAGATCGCGCAAGCGCTGTAGGGCACGAAGCGCTTGATCCGCGATGACAACAGGTTCATCGTCTCCGTTACGCTCAAGGAGCTTCCTAGATTCTTGGAGATCTCGTAGACCGCTTCCACCTCTTTGTGGGTGGCCGCAATGTCCTGAAACACTCTCTTGATGCTCCGCTCCGGCTTCGCCCCCTGACCGGTCGTCTCTTCGATCTGCTGCAGCAGAGCCTGTGGCACATGCGCTTCGGCTTCCTCGATCTGGGCCTCCAGGTCTTCGATGTGCGATTCCAACACATCGACGATCCTGGGGTCATACGCCTTTCCCGCTTCCTGTCGAATGTACTCAAGCGCGATTTCCTTGCTCAACTTCGGCCTGTAGGGACGGTCCGAGCGCAAAGCGTCGTAGCAGTCGACAATCGAAAGGATGCGCGCTCCCAACGGGATGTCCTCCCCCTTCAAACCGTCGGGATACCCGGTTCCGTCCCAGCGCTCGTGGTGGTATCGAACGTACGGTGTCACCGGATACGGAAACGGAACGGTGTCCAGAATGTCGGCGCCCACAACCGGATGAATCCTCATCTTCTGAATCTCAGCGTCGGTCAACTGCCCCGGCTTATTCAAAATGTGCTCCGGAATCGCCAGCTTTCCGATGTCGTGCAAAAGCGCCGCCGCCCGCAAGCCCTTCAACTCGCTGTCGTCCCGAATCCCGCAATGACGGGCCAGCCCGAGCGTCAACGCCTGCACGCGTTGCACGTGCCCATGAGTCCCCTGATCCTTGGCGTCGATTGCCATCGCCAGCGACGTGATCGTCGAGTGAAACAATACATCCATCTCCTCGATGTGCTGCTGCGCCTGCTTGATCCGATCCAAGTTCATCTTGTACGCGTAGTAGATCACCAGAACGATCGGAATCGCGATTCCAAACGCCAGCACCTGCCGATCAAAATTCAGAAAGATGATGGCCGCCGTCGATGCGCCCGCAATGTTCGTCAAGGACGCCCAGAGGAAGTTTTCCTTCCAGATGTCGCGGAAACTTTCGCCCGTAACCAGCGCAATCGCCAAGGCTACCGCGCCGGAGTTCAGAATGAAGGAAAGAAGCGCGCAAAAACCGAGATTCAGAAACAAGAATGGAAGATTGTCAATTCGCTCTGGCTCTAGCGGCGGGCTAGTGGCCATGAGTGCGTAAAAAACGTGGCCGACAATGAAATGAACCACTGCCAATTGACTGACGTTGAAAAATATCCTATAGAGTCGCCTGGTCTGAGCGAGACGCACGCTAGCAACAATGCCATCGGTCACCACCACGAGGACTGCGACCTCAGGCGAAAACAACAAAATTGAGGCATAGACGAACACGTCACTTACCGTGAGGACGTAGGCTTGGAATTGACCCCTCAAGAACGGTAAACGGACGGGAAAAAACCCTGCAACGGCAGTGAGGCACGCTAGGTAGACCCAACCAAGTTGAAAGCGATCGAATGCGATGATCGCTGAATACACGAAAACAAGCGCGCCAATTCCGGTGACTGAATAGATCAGCACTCTTGCCTTTTTAGGAAGGCTTTCGTTCATGTCCAACATGTTGCCGAAGCATATATTAGCGTAAGATGCTGCAAATTGTGCAAGAGAACCATTGAACCCTGCGTAAACAACGTTCCCCCATTGAGGTGGCTTCCAAGCGGGAAGGCGGACATTAACGATTCTTGAAAGCGGAGGAGAAGTGGCACGTCGGCGGCCCCGGTCGCTGAAGCTGCTGAAGGAACACAGGCTGCTTGTCCCACTTTTCGGAATTCGATTTGCGGATCACCCCAGCAGCATCCAACGCTGAGACGTAATCGGGATATCGGCAATGCGGTCCGTGCGCACCGACGGGACGGACTGCTCCGGAGCGAGCTTGTAGGCTACCAATGTGGCTGTTGTTGAAATTTCTAAGAAGGCAGCAGAAAGATGGTGAAAACTAGCGGTCAGCGACGTGGGAAAAATTACCCGCGACTCCGTTTAAAGATTTTGGTGGAAGAAGTTAAAGTAACACAATTTTCGGAGCCGAAGGCCCGCAAGGTGCATCCAGTTCTGGATGAAAATCTTAAAAAGCTTCTTCACACGGACCTAGCACCCATTTCAATCCAAGGGCCGGCCTTCGAGAGCCTACCGAGGAGGCTTGTCGTCGAGACTCGCACAAACCTGGAGCATGAGACGAGAACGACATTGGCTCCGGCACTACAAGGCCGGGTGCCTAATCACTAATCCGCCCAGTGGATTATAGTCAATTCTTCAGACATCGTTTTCTCACTTTTCATCATTGGATTCTCCGGAAACTTTTCTTCATTCGAGTCTTGCGTCGGCGCTTCAACACGGTTGAAGTGACACCTATCTAGAAACTTCCGCTCTAGTCGCTCCACAGAATCGAATCGCTCCACAGAATCGAATCGCTCCACAGAATCGAATCGCTCCACAGAATCGAGTCGCTCCACAGAATCGAGTCGCTCCACAGAATCGAGTCGCTCCACAGAATCGAATCTCCCCAGAGGAGGAGAACCGGTCCTGCGTTGATTTCGGAATCCCCGGTCAACCCACCTGCCACGAGCGGCCCATAGAACACGAAGTCACCGGAAGCGATGGCGCCGCCGGCCCAGACCTGTCGGCCGTCCAGCGTCCAGGACGATGCTGGGGTTCTGATCAGGCTTCTGGAATCGACGTCGATGGCCGCGGCGAATTCGGTGGCGGTCCGGGTATTGACCAATCCGTTTCCTTGTTCGAGAACGTGCGGCTGGGTCAGTTTGATGGCGGTGTACAGGAGGATGAATTTGGTCATATTCGCCGAAATGCGCGGATTCGCATCCAGCATCTGGGCGGCGGCGCCGGCCACGAAAGCGGTGGCCACGCTGGAGCCGCTCAAAAAGATGTAGTCGCTTCCGGGCAGGTGCCGATCGCTGCGACCGGTAAAGAACGAACTCTCCCCAGCGAGCGCCGCGGGGATTTTATTGCCCGGGGCAGTGAGATCCGGCTTAAAGAGGTTGTCCTCAAAGGTCGGTCCTCGCGAGGCGTACGTCGTGGCCACGAAGTCCTCGTGATTGAGGGAATCTTCGGTATTGACTGCCGACACCGTAATCACCGCGGGATGGTTGCCGGGGCTTGAAATTCCGCCCCAGATCTTCATTCCATCCGAGGTCCGGCCCAGGTTCCCGGCGGAAACCACGGTGGCGATTCCGACGGCGGTCAAGCGGGCGACAGCTTGGCCCAGCGGATCGTTTCGATAGGAATCGATAGCCGGGTGGCCCAGAGACACGCTAGCGACCTGCACGCCGTGGCGATCCTTGTTTTCGAGAAGCCAGTCGATGGCTCGAATCAGGCTGCTGGTTCTTCCGGAACCGTCATCTCCGACGACTTTCAGATCGACGAACTGAACTTCCGGAGCGACGCCCCGATAAAATCCGCTGGAGGCGCGGCCCGAACCTCCGATGATTCCG
>DATKAT010000361.1:0-3093 GCA_035514675.1 Acidobacteriota bacterium
TGGACAACGGGCGCAAGCGAGAGGACTCCGTGCGCGACATCGGCGCCCTGTTGGACTGGGTTGCGGAACAGCCCGAGCTGGATGAAAACCGCGTCATCGTCTACGGCGGATCTTACGGTGGTTACATGGTGCTGGCTTCGCTGGTGCACTACGACGAGCGCATTCTGGGCGGGATTAACAGCGTCGGAATCAGCGATTTCATAACCTTTCTGGAAAACACCGAGGCCTATCGGCGCGACCTGCGCCGAGTCGAGTACGGCGACGAGCGCGATCCCGAGATGCGCGCATTTCTCGAAAAAATCTCGCCGCTGAAAAATGCAGAGCGAATCAGCAGCCCGCTTTTTGTGGCTCAGGGCCTGAACGACCCTCGAGTGCCGGCAAGCGAATCGGAACAGATCGTCAGCAGAATCCGCGAGAACGGGGGCGAAGTGTGGTATCTGCTGGCAAAGGACGAGGGCCACGGCTTTTCCCGCAAATCCAACCGCGACTTCTTTCAGGCCGCCTCGGTCCTGTTCTTCCGCAGGTTGTTTGAGCGGGACGTCGTCCAGTGATGCCATCCGGGCCGGGTCTAGTCGAATGCCGCTGCGATCGCACTGATAGAAGCTCCCTTGGCGATGCCGCCGATCGACTCGGACCAGCCCGATTCGAGCGGCGTGGCGGGGAGGCGACTTGAACGCATACCTGATTACAATCCTGTTTTATCTGGCGGGCCTCCTGTTCGTCGGCGTCTGGATGTCCCGACGGGTCAAGACCAGCGACGATTTCATGGTGGCTGGACGTCGGCTGGGCGTTCCCGTTCTGGTGGGCACGCTGCTGGCGACTTGGATCGGCTCCGGCTCGATCATCGCAGGCGCCGGACTGGCGTGGCGCAACGGCTTCGCCGGGCTGTGGAGCCCTTCCGGAGCCTGGATCGGGATCCTGATCATTTTCTTTATCGCCGGCAGGGCCCGACGGCTGGCGGGTCGGACCGTGCCGGAGATCCTGGAGACCCGTTACAACCCGCTGGCGCGAGTCCTGTCCATGGCGGTCATCGTGCTGGCTTACACCGTGATCACCAGCTACCAGTTCCGGGCAGGGGGAATGATCCTGCACCTGCTGACGGGCCTTCCCCTGGAAACGGGGATCCTGATGACGGCCGCGTTCGTCATCGCTTTTACGGCTCTGGCCGGCATGCTTTCCGTGGCGTATACCGACTTCGTCAACGGCCTCATCCTGACTGTCGGAATTCTGGTGACTCTGGTCGTTGTGACGATTCAAGCCGGCGGTTGGGGTGAAATCTCCGCTCGTCTGGGGCCCGGATTCTTTATGCCGGTTCACGGCGAAGTGCAGGGCGTGATGACCCTGAACCTGATGCTTCCCACGCTGTTTCTGCTGCTGGGCGAGTCCAATATGTACGGGCGGTTCTTCAGCGCCAGGACTTCCAACGCTGCAACCTGGGCGGTGGGATTCTGGCTGATCGGCGTCATCGTTGTGGAAACGGCGGTAGTGGCGATCGGGGTCGCCGGCCGCGCGCTCTATCCGAATCTTGGCGAACTGTACCCGGAGATTCAGCAGGCCAGCGAAATGATTTTCCCCCACATGATCGTCTCAGCGCTTCATCCCGCTTTGGGAGCCGTTCTGCTGGCGGCCGTCGCAGCCGTGATCGTTTCCACAGCGACTTCTTTTCTGCTGACCCCGTCGACGAACCTGGTGCATGATTTCTGGACCCGCTTCGTGCGTAAGGACACTTCCGACCCGGTGAAGGTATGGCTGCTGCGCGGGGTGGTGATCGGACTGGGCGTGTGGGCCTGGGTTCAAGTCGCCTTCTTTGAAAACGTTCTCCAGGCGGCGCTGTACGCCTACACCATGTACGGCGCCTCCATTACGCCCGCTGTGCTGGTGGCATTCCTCTGGAGACGGGCCACTCCGGCCGCAGGCGCGGCCTCAATCATCGCCGGCATGGTGACCACCCTGGCCTGGCAGTTCTGGATCCAGCCGAATCTGGACCCCGAAGGCCTCGGCGCCTTCCGCGCCGTCATCCCGGCCCTCCTGTTCAGCACTCTGACCCTGGTGGCGGTGGCGCTGGCGACCAAACCGCCGGAGCCCTCCAAATGGCGCCCCTTCTTCCGCCGCAGCGACGCCGACGAGTAGAAGGTTTTAGGGTTCGAGTTCAAAGTTCCCGGTGCCAATGTCCGGTCGAGACGAGAGGTCGCATAGGATAAGCCTTTTCAATTGAGCATTTTGAAAGAATATTCGGGTGTGAGCGATATAAATTTTGTTCCAGAGAAAATCGGGGGGAATACGGTGTCTCCATGATGTGGGCATGAATCCAGGAAAAACGGTTTTCGCTCGGCCGTAGCATGGGTTTCAGGCCGCGCAGCGCGCTGAAGGGCGCGGGGTGGAAGCCCCAGCCCGTCAACGGGCCCCGAAACGGGTCCCGTCGCTCCGACATCCGGCGCTTCCGCAATTTCAGTCTCCGGAACAAGCTTCAATAGCACCCAGCACTCAGCATCCAGCACCTAGCACCCAGGACGAAAGGACGCCAAACGGAGCCGATGCCTCCTGCTAGACTCGGCAGCGCGATTGTCAGAGCGACGCGGCCGCTTCGGACGCGTTGATTCCGGGCGAACCGCCAGCCTGAACTCACGAAGCGCTCGCTGACCGACTTCCGTCAACGGGCCCCGAAACGGGTCCCGTCGCTCCGACATCGGGCGCTTCCGCAATTTCAGTCTCCAGAACAAGCTTCAATAGCACCCAGCACCTACCGCTCATTGTAAAATAGCGCCGCCATGACCAGGGCTATCGCGCCGGAGGTTCCCGAGTCCGTTATCCGAGAAATCCGCAGACGACCTCCGCCCAGTTCGGTGATTCCCCTGGTGTCGCTTGACTCGGAAGGCTTCCCTCACGTTGCACTGCTGTCCTTTTTTGAAACGGTCTACTGCGAGCCGAGGCTCTATTTTTTCATCCGTGCGAAATCAGGTACGGCGGAGAATTTGAAAACCCGGCCGCAGTGCGCGCTGATCTTTGCGGAAGTTGATTTTCTCTTCTATCTGAAGGGGCGGGCCTCCCTCAAGGCTACGATCGCCGATCAGGCAGTTTTCCAGTTCTGCCTGA
>DATKAT010000362.1:0-3184 GCA_035514675.1 Acidobacteriota bacterium
TCGGGCGAATCCGGTTGCTGAAGGCCGCCTGCGCCTGTCGTATGATGGACCTCGCCATGACGGTGGATCTGGAGATTCGGAAGGATGCGGGGATCGTGCGGATGAATCGCCCCGAAGTCCGCAATGCGCTTTCCGGACAGATGATCGCCGACCTGCTCGATCGACTGCACGCGGCGGAGGAGGACTCTCGCATCAAAGCGGTCATCTTGACGGGCGCCGGCAAGGCCTTTTGCGCCGGCGCGGACTTCAACGAACTCGATCCGACGCGGGCCCGGACGATCGAGCAGGTGCGAAGTGAATCGGGACGCCTGCTTGATCTCTTCGCCCGGCTTTACGCCTTTCCCAAACCGACGATCGCCGCCGTGAACGGTCCCGCCGCGGGAGGGGGTTGCGGACTGGTGGGGGCCTGCGACCTGGCGGTGGCGGCGGCATCCGCAACATTTTCGTACCCCGAGACGTCCATCGGATTCGTGCCGGCGCTGGTCAGCGTATTTCTAGTCTCCGAGTTGGGTCAGAAGAGGGCTCGAGAACTGCTGTTGGCCGGCCGGCGGCTGTCCGCCCGCGACGCCGAAGCCTGGGGGCTCCTCAATGAGGTCGTCGAGAATGGAAGCCTGATGGACCGGTCTTTGGAACTGGCCTCGCGATTGGCCTCTCGGAGCTCGTCCAGCCTGCAGCTGACCAAAGCCTTCCTGAGCGATCTTCCGGGCCTGAGCGTTCAACAGGGTTTGCGGAAAGCCCTGGAACTGAACGTCCTGGCGCGACTGTCGCCCGATTTCCGGGAAAGTCTGATCGCGATTCTGGAACGCACAAAGCGAACGAACCGAGGCGGCGAGGGATAGCCCGTGGCCTCCTTCAGCTGCAGCGCCTATTTCCGGGCCCGCACCCGCTTCATCGACCTCTCGACGTCGCGTACTCCGCCGATTCGCTTCAAGGTGTTCATCACTTTTTCGAGATGATCGGTGTCTGCGATTTCGATGGTCAATTCGATGAGTCCTTGTCCGTCTTCCAGCGTCCGCGCCTGCGCGTCCAGGATGTTGGTCTGGATGCCCGAAACGGCGGCGGCGATTTCGGCCAGAACTCCGGTCCGATCCTCCGTATCGATGGAGAGGCGCACCGGATATCGCCCCTCCTCCGCCCCGTCAGTCCACTCCACCTCCACCTTTCGTTCCGGATTCAGAAGCAGATTTTCCACGTTCGGGCAATGCACGGAGTGCACCGATATTCCGCGGCCGACGGTGATGTATCCGACCACATCCTCGCCTCGAATCGGGTTGCAGCACTTGGCGCGAAACACCAGCAAGTCGTCGTGGCCCTTGACCTGAATCGGGACTTCCCGCTTGCGGAACACGTTCTGGACCATGGAAGCCAGGCGCGAAGGCTCGCCCTCCCGTTCGGCCTCCTTGCCTTTCAACTCCGGCTCCAGTTCTTGAAACAGCTGCCCCGCCGCAAGTTTTCCGAAACCGACGGCCGCGACCAGTTCCTCCACCTTCGAATAATTGTGGCGCGCCAGGAGTTCGTCCAGTCGAGACTCGTATTTCTTAAAGCTCAGCTTGTATTTTCTAGCCGCCTTCTCCAGCAGCTTGCGCCCCAGCTCGATCGCCTGCTCCTTTTGTCGCTGATTGAGCCACCTTCGAATGGCGCTGCGGGCCCGCGAGGTCTTGACGAAGTTCAGCCAATCGCGACTCGGGCGTCCTTCGGGACCCGTCAAAATCTCTACGATTTCGCCGTTGTTCAGGCGGTACTTCAAGGGGACGATGCGCCCGTTGACCTTTGAGCCCACGCACTTATGCCCGACCTCGGTATGGATGTAGTATGCGAAATCGACGGGAGTAGCCCCCCGGGGCAGAGTGATCACCTCGCCTTTGGGAGTGAAAAGATACACTTCTTCCGGATACAAGTCGATCTTGAGATTGCTCAGGAACTGGTGCGGGTCCTTGACCTCGCGCTGCCATTCCAGCAGATGCCTCAGCCAGAGGAATCGCTTGTCGTCCTTGTCTTCCTGAACTTTCCCCTCCTTGTACTTCCAGTGAGCCGCAATGCCCTCCTCCGAGATTCTGTGCATTTCTTGGGTTCGGATCTGGATTTCAAACGGTTGCCCCCCGAATCCGACCACCGTCGTGTGCAGCGACTGGTACATGTTGTTGCGCGGCATGGCGATAAAATCCTTGATTCTGCCGGGAAGAGGACTCCAGATGTTGTTCACCACGCCCAGCACCGTATAGCAGTCGCGAACCGTATCAACGACGATCCGGATGGCAACGAAATCATAGACCTGGTCGAGCCCGATCTTCTGGCGCTTCATCTTCTGATAGATGCTGTAGGCGCGCTTGATGCGGCTTTCGATCTGGGCCTTGATCCCCTGAGCCTCCAGGTGCTCCATCAAGGATTGCTTGATCTTGTCGATGAATTCTCCGCTGAGCGCCTTTTTCTCCTCGACGTCGGCCAGGATGTTCTGATAGGCGACCGGGTCGAGATAGCTGAACGCGAGATCCTCCAGCTCTCCGCGGATCTTGGCCATTCCGAGTCGATGAGCGATGGGAGCGTAAATCTCCAGGGTCTCTCGAGCGATGCCTTTGCGCTTCTCCGGAGGCAAATGCTGCAGAGTCCGCATATTGTGGAGGCGGTCTGCCAGTTTCACCAGAATCACGCGAATGTCGTCGACCATGGCCAGCAGCAGCTTTCGGAAGTTCTCCGCCTGCCGCTCCTCCCGCGACGAGAACTGAATCTGACCGATCTTGGTCACGCCGTCGACCAGATGGGCCACGTCTTCCCCGAAGTACTCCCGGATGGTCGGAACGTCGGTCAAGGTGTCTTCCACGACGTCGTGAAGAAGTCCAACGCTGACGCAGGCGGCGTCCATCCTCATTTCGGCCAGGATGTTGGCCACCTCCAGCGGGTGCGACAGGTACGGCTCTCCCGACTGTCGAACCTGCCCCTTGTGTTCGCGGGCGGAGAAGATGTAGGCCTTCTTCAGGAGTTCCAGATCAGCGCCTGGATGATTCTGGCGGACTTTTTCCTCGAGGTCCTCGTAGCGAATCATTTGGATTCGGGATGTCCCTTTCTCAGAAGGGCGCGGGCGAAATCCGGTAAAATCTGATTGCTCATACCCGATTCCCGCTCAATGCGTTCGTCGCCCAATCGAACCGCAGCGGCCGCACGCGCTTCGACTCCAAATGGATCTCGA
>DATKAT010000363.1:0-6093 GCA_035514675.1 Acidobacteriota bacterium
GCTGGTCCTGGAGCCGCAGGTGATCCTGCTGGACGAACCGTGCAGCGCGCTGGATCCGATCGCCGGGGGCGTCGTTGAGGACCTGATCGCTTCATTGCGCGGCCGATACACCGTCGTCATCGTCACCCACAATCTGGCCCAGGCCCGCCGGCTCGCCGACGACGTAGCGGTGTTCTGGATTCGCGACGGATGCGGCCGCCTGTTGGAGCATGGGCCGGCGGATCAGATTTTCGATCGTCCCCGCGATCCCGATGTGGCCGCCTATGTGGGCGGCCTGCGCGGGTAGACAGAGAACGGCGGTCAATCGGGCCCATCTGCGCTCGAAAAGGGATCTGACGAGTGGAAATGCGCCGTCGGCTACTCTCGCCGGAGCGGACCAACGAGGCCGCCTCTTCCAGACTCTGCGGTACGCTCCGCGCGGGATGCACGGGCAGGACGCACAGGGCCATCAAAAAAAGCGTCGCGGCAACGAACCCGCGTACAGAATCCGGGCTAGTCTTCGCAATTGTTGCGCCGTCCATGGCGTCACCTGCTTTTCTGAACGACGATCCGATAATCATTGGCTTCCCACCGATCCTCGTTCGTCCAGAAGAATGTGAAGACAATGGGGGCGCGTTGCTCCTGCGCCACGGGAATGTCGACGTAATGGATGTTCAGAGCCGTGGCCGTTGCGGGAGTATCCTGAGCCGTCTCCCACTCATCCTGCGACCAGCGCAAGCGGAAGGGCGCAGGCGCCTGAACGCGCAGCGTCACATCGGGCTGGATCGTACGAATGCGGCGATTGGGCTTCCAGACTTCCAGCGTCATGCAGTCGCGACGGTTCCGGTAGCGATCGGCGACCGCTGGAATCAAGTCGAATACCTTGCCGTCACTTGCCGCGCGGAGCAGCTTGATGTATTCGGCATGCGCCCACATCAACGGAGTTGCAGCACCCGTGGGCCCGCCGAATCGCAGGTGCAACTCAGGGCGGTCGGCCTCATCCCAGACCTGCTCCGGCAACAGTCCATTGGAATTGGCAAAGCCTTCCAGCGCGCGAAGATAAGGAGCGGCGTCGCGGCCCGCGGCGAACTCGTAATGTCCCCTTTCGCCGGTCAGCAGCGGCCAGGCGCGCCCTTGTCCCCATCCCTCAAACGGCCCGCCGTCCGCACGCTGTCCGTAACCGTCGTGGTTATAACGCCTCCAGCATGGGCCGACCGGCGTGTCGACCTTCAGCAGAGAATCAATCACGCGCAGCGAATCCTCGATCAACGGATCGCCCGGCTTGCGGATGCCGTACCGCACCAGTTCCAGAAATCCCGCATCCACGATCTCTTTGGCCGGAAACTCATACGGTTGCCCCGGCGCGACGTTTTTGACGAGCAATGTCCCCTGATTCGGATCCTCGTTCGGTTCGGCGTCGCCGACATCTACCGGGTGTATCCGGATGAAGTGTCGGCGGATGTCGGGCACGAGCGTCCCCTCCGTGGTGACCGTCCAGGACTCCACGTGGCATTCAAGAAAGTCAGCGTACTGCAGGAGAAATGTCGCAGTCTCGTCGTCGCCCCGCCCGCGCGCGAAACCGGCGGCGCACGCCAGCGCGGCGATGTTGGAGGCCAGCGTCGATGGGGAGTATCCGCTGTTCTCCTCCCAGCGTTCCTGAGGCGTCGCCGGTCCCTGTCGCACGAGGTAACGGGCGGCCCGCAGTACCATCGGGTACGGGTCGAAATCGCGCAGCGCGTCGGCCTCGTGCAACCGCCACGCCAGCATGATCGGAAACGCGACTTCATCGAGCTGAATTCCCGTCCAGTAAGGGTCGCCGTTGATCCAGAAGTTCTGATGAAACCCACCATCGGGCAGCTGCGAGCAGGCGAGATAGATCAGGGACCGCAGCGGCGTTTCCGTATTGCCCGCTGCGAGCAATCCGGTTGCGCTGTTCACCATGTCGCGAGTCCAGACCAAGTGATACCCGCCGATATCGTCGTCTCCGCGAGCTTCACCCCACGGAATGCTCAACGAGGCGATCAAAGCGCCAGGATAGGTCTTGTCCTCATGGGCCAACAGCAAACTGTGACTTGCGCGGTACAGGCGCCCTCCGTCGCCGGTCGATTTCTTTTTTACCGGCCGGACTTTCTTGCAGATCCGCTCCCACTGCTCGATAAACCTCTTGCGATGATCGGCAAACGGCACGCCGAGCGATTGCAGCAGCGTCGTGACGGCATCGTGCTGCACGGTTCCGAAGGCCAGTCCCAGAGTGAACTCCCGACCGTTTCGTAAATCCAACTCTCCGGTCAGCGCGATGTTGCCGTCCTCCGCGGAGTCGAACTCCCAATCCATCTGGAAGTTGTCCGCCAGATCGGTCCACCCATCCGAACTTCCCACGTATCCGCACGAGAGGCGCACAAACGGGATCGTCGCAGCAATCGCCAGCCAGGTTGCGCCTTTCTGCGCCACCTGGATTTCGCGACCGGCCACTTCGATCGACCGCCCGCTGTTTCCGGAGCCGCCGACTTCCAGATGGGGAGCCAGGAGTGAAAACATCCTCAACTTGCTGAGCAGCGGTTCTTCGGCCTCCAACCGCGTACGGATCAGGACGCAAGGTTGGTGCGGGTCGGCGATGACTTCTTTGATGATGCGGTAACGTCCTTCGCGATCGACGCTGGTTATTTCATAGCCCAGGGCGTGGTGAGATAACTCTCGGATGCCGGAATCGAGATGTCGACGCTCGTCGTGGAAAAACGATTCGCCGTCCGTCACCAGATACTGAAGGTCGCGGATCTGGGGCCTGTCGATCGTCGGGAAGTACACTTCGTTCAACATGCCGGTCGACAACGTAAACCAGACGCGACTCGACGACGAGTAGGCCGTTCCTACCGCTTCTTTGTTCCCGCGCGTCCAGCGCGGCTCGATTCCGGGCTTTCCAAACGCCATTCCGTCGCGGCGTATTATTCTCCTATTCAGCATAAGAATCACCAGTTGAATGGGCCATCCACTAGCCCGAATCTTGCACCCGGGTCCTACTACGGCGCCGGATAGCGGCGGGATAAATGCTTTGGCGCGGGATTGCTCCGAGAGATCCTATGGGACCCCTTGGTCAGGAGCCCACATTGGTTTACCAGGGTGTGGTTTCAGCTTTCCGGGCGCGTACAGACTTATCGTCTTCGCCTTGTCCTCCTTCGGGTTCGAGACGGCTGGCCTATCCACGACCATGCATTTCGCCTCTCTCCACCGACCATGGTAAAGATGGCGGAGATCGGTGTCAGTCCACTTTTAAACAATTGCCACGACGCACCCGCGGCGCATCGTCTCTGCGGTCGGGAGCACCCGGTGAGAAAGCTGATTTTCACGGGTCTGGCCTTGCTTCTTGCGGTTGGAGTGGGGGGCCTTTTCGTCCTTCTCAAGCGCCACGCCGCCTATCGGTCGCCCTTTTACCGAGAGAACCCCCAGCCGACCCCGCGCCAGCTTGCGCTTCTGAAAATGGAGCTGGAGGCGAATTCACCGCGCAAAAAGGCAACCGTGAATTCCGCGCCTCCAAACAAGCCGGCCGACGACGAGCTCGTGGAAGCGGGCCGGGAGATCGTCTACGGAAAAGGTCTCTGCATGAACTGTCATCGCATCGGCGATGACGGCGCCGCAGAGCTGGGGCCCAATCTCGAGGGGATTGGCGCTCGAGCGGGCGAAACCGTTCCCGGAATGACCGATGTCGAGTATCTGACAGAATCGGTGTATCTACCGGACGCTTACATCGTACCCGAGTATGTTCCCACGATGATGCCGGTCGACGGCCCCCCCATGATGCTCAACGAACAGGAAGTATTGGCGGTCGTGGCTTTCCTTCAATCGCTTGGAGGCTCCCCCACGGTGACTCCCGAGACAGTACTTCCCCGGCCCGACTGACTCTTTGATCGGAAGTCGAACGCATGGAACGTTCAAAGGCCGCCGCCGCGGCTGGCTGTTGTCTGGTTTCCGATTCGAGTCAGCCTGTGCTTTCTGTTCTAATAGGACTCAGGAGCTGCAGAATTGTCCGAAGCCGCCTTATTAGACAAGCTCAGAGATCGCGCGCCGGAAGCTTTCGAAGAACTGGTCAGAGAATACGGCAGCCGCCTCCTTTCCGTGAGCCTTCGCATCCTCAGAAACAAGGAGGATGCTGAAGATGCCGTGCAGAACGCTTTCGCGAAGGTTTTCCAGTCCATCGACTCGTTCCGAGGCGATGCGTCCTTGTACACGTGGCTGTACCGCATCGTGAAGAATGAATCGCTGATGAAAATTCGCGAAACGTCCCGAGTGCAGGTAGTGGATGTTGAGGAGTTCCTTCCCCGCTACGAGCATGGCCAGCACCAGGATTCGATTCAGGACTGGACCCATTTCCCCGATTTGAGGCTGGAGACGAAGGAGCTGGCGTCATTTTACGAACAGTGCATCGACGAACTTCCGGAACCGTATCGGATGGCCTACATACTGAAAGACGTCGAGAAACTGTCGGAAGACGATGTTTGTCGAATCCTGGAGTTGAGAAAAGGGGCCATGAAGAACCGAGTCCACCGCGCCCGGCTGGTCATCCGCAAGCGAGTCGAACAGTTTCTTTCGGAGTCTACACGTTGAGGGGCAGCCGACCGGCCGGGGTCGATTCAATCCTTGACCGGAGGAGTCAGCGCCGGTTTTCATCTTTCGCTGCATTCAGGCGGTGACGCGGCGCCACCCTCCCGGAAGCCGCTTCTCCAATTCCCTGGACATCGTCTGGACGCGATCCAGAAGGATCAACATGTTTCCGCGCCGCAACTGCCCTACGCTGACAGTATTCTCTGAGGAATCAAACAGCACCTGGCGAATCTGCCGAACGGCCTCATCGATTTCCTCGCCGATAAAGGCCATTTCCTCTTGAAAAGCGGGGCAGTCGCCGTCCCCGTGGATGTCCGGAGAAAAGCTGGCGCCGCGCTCCAGATCTTTGAAGATGAAAGCCCAGCTTCTGATCCGATGTCCAGTTGTCATACTCTGCTCTGCTGACATCGGAAAGCGAAGTCAGATACCGGTTTAATGCAGCCGGGTCGTCCTGGATCGCCTTGTAGTTTACCAGGCTGATGGCGCCGTCCAATCGAACGTGCCTTTGCAGGATCTGGGTCCACAAGGAGTGCGAGTGATCGAAGCCGTTGGCCGCCGCAGCCGGAGTTAACAACAGCGCTATCATTGACAATAAAGCAAGCTTTTTCATATGGTGAACGATCCTCCTGATCTTCTCCTTAAGATTTCACGATATAAAAGCGAAAAGGGCATTTCGGACTTCGGTAAGTCCCCGGTAGCCATCGAATTTGTTCGCGCGACCCTCTCGCCACTTCAAACCCGCACTTCTCATGCGGACGCTGACAATTAAGAAGCTTCCTTGAGCCAAAGGTCTCGTCGAAAATCCGACAACCATGCCGAGGAACCCTGACCCAAAAGGAATCCTCGCCCAGCCCGGATTCTACACGCGGGTCCGCCGCAGCAGGAGCTGCGCCGGAGATGCGAACTAAAGAGCGGCAACGCGGCAGGCGCGCCGCTATCCGGTGCCGCAGCTGAATCTGCGTGCAGGATCCGGGCTAACCGACACCGAGGCATTACAGGGCGACCGAACAAAAACTGATCCGCGGCGGGACATCCTCCTTCCAACGACATCAACGAATGTGACGATCGCGACATCCGGTTGGTTCTGACGGCGGGGTCGAACTTTGGCGCATTCCGATCATGCGGGAACCCCGGAAATTTTTCGGTCCTCCGACCGCTTTGGAAAGGCTGAAGCAATGAGCTCTTCAATACACAGTACAGTGACAGAACCGACGTCACGCTGGGCGATCGTTCTAGCGGGTGGCGAAGGAAAAAGGCTGCGGCCATTGATCGAGGATCTGTTCGGGGCGCCGATCCCAAAGCAATACTGCACCTTCTGCGGCACCAGGTCCATGCTGCAGCACACAGTGGATCGAGCCGCAAAGATCGTCGATCCGAATCGGATTCTGACCGTTGTGGGGAACGGGCACCGTCGTTTTCTGACGGAAGAGATGCCCGGGCGTCTAATCGAACAGCCGGCGCCCCGGGAGACGGCTCCCGGCGTTTTCTTGCCGGCCAGCTACGCCATGTCCCAGGATC
>DATKAT010000364.1:0-6415 GCA_035514675.1 Acidobacteriota bacterium
TCAGCGCAATGGCTAGAAATACGGATTCCAGCAAGTCAAACTGCAGAAGAAGAGCGATGGAGAATCCGCCGACGGCTGTAAACGCCACTTGCCCGAGGCCGGCCAGAACGGCGACGCGTCCGACATCGCGAATTTTTTCCAGGCTCAATTCGAGTCCGACGATAAAGAGTAGAAGAGCGATGCCCACCTCGGAGATGACGTCCACGGCTTGAGCGGCGACGGGTTCGGGCGTAGGCAGGCTTCCGGGGATGGCGGCGGCAAGCCAGACAAGCGCGGGGCCGATCGCGAGCCCGGCGATGATGTAACTGACGATCGCCGGGACGTAAATCTGCCTCAGTATCAGGACGAGAACGGTGGCCGCCACGATCATCGTCCCCAGACTGCCCACCACGTGAAAACCGTCCAAGAAGCCTCCCCTTTTTCTCTATCGAATCGATGCGATGAAGCTCTTTTGATTGCTCGCCGGCGGTTTCGAATTGCGAGGCCCTGAAGTTCACGGAGTCGACGCCGCCGGAACCGGATTGTTCAGCCCACAAGCAAGCCTGACGAGCGATCCCCTTCGAGTCTGGGACGCCGGCCTCGTACGTCTGCCTTCGCCGGCTCTGTTATGCTTCTCGAACTATGAACAAAAACACTTTCGATATCAACATGGGGAATTTTCGTCCCCCAAACATTTCGCGCCAGACGATCGTGTCGGCGGTCGTCGGCCTGGCGGCGCTGATTCTGATTTTTTCGAGCGTCTATCAGGTCCAGCCTGAAGAGGTTGGCGTCGTGCTTCGTTTCGGACGATACGACCGCACGACCGAACCGGGTCTTCGCTTCAAGCTTCCTTTCATGGAGGAAGTGCGGAAAGTGCCGGTGCAGCGGCAGCTCAAGCAGGAATTCGGTTTTCGCACGGTTGAAGCGGCGATACGCAGCCGATTCTCCGATAATCGCTTCGCTGATGAATCGCTGATGCTGACCGGAGATCTCAATGTGGCGGTCGTGGAGTGGATCATTCAGTATCGGGTCTCGGATCCTTATCGCTACCTGTTCAGGGTACGGAATGTCGAGGACACGTTTCGGAACATGACCGAGGCCGTCATGCGACAGGTGGTCGGGAACCGGACCGTAACGGAAGTGTTGACCGTGGGAAGACAGGACATTGAAGTTACCGTTCAGGAGAAGCTGCAGGAATTGTGCAATCAGTACGAAACGGGAATCACTGTCGACCAGGTGGTCCTTCAGGATGTCAACCCTCCGGATCCGGTCAAGCCTTCATGGGACGCGGTCAATCAGGCTCAGCAGCAGAGGGACCGGCTCATTAACGAGGCGCGAGCCGAATACAATCAGGTGATACCGCGGGCCAGCGGCGAAGCTGAACAGACCGTTCTGCAGGCTGAAGGATATGCGTTGGAGCGGGTCAACCGTTCCGAAGGCGAGGCGACGCGCTTCAAGGCCCTGCACGATGCCTACCGGAGGGCGCCCGAAGTGACCCGCAAGCGACTCTATCTGGAGACCATGCAAAAGGTCTTGCCCCAGGTCGGCGGGAAAATTCTGCTGGACAAAGACGCGCAAAACCTGGTGCCGCTGCTGCCGATGGACGCCTTATTCGGGCCGAAGGCGGCGCAGGAGGGAAATCAATAATGAAGAATCAATCCATTTCCTTTTTTCTAATCATCGGCCTGACCGTTCTGCTATTGGCAGTTCTGGGCGGAACGGTTTACCGAGTGGAAGAAACCGATCAGGTCATCATCACTCAATTTGGGGAACCGGTGGGGAGTCCGGTCGTCGAGCCGGGTCTTCATCTCAAAATTCCCTTTATTCAAAAGGCGAATTTTTTTGACAAGCGATTCCTCGAGTGGGACGGCGATCCCAATCAGGTGCCGACCCGCGACAAACGGTTCATCTGGGTCGACACCTATGCCCGGTGGCGGATCACCGATCCCCTTCTCTTTTTTCAGCGACTTCGGGACGAGCGCGGCGCGCAATCGCGTCTCGATGACATCCTGGATGGGGAGACCCGAAGCGCCGTCGCTCGCCACGACCTGGTGGAAGTGGTTCGCAGCACCAATCGCGATCCGGAATCGGTGCTGCTGGAGGCCGAAGAAGAAACCGCCATCCTGGAGATCATCCAGAAGGGCCGCGAATCGATCACCAGAGAGATTCTGGAGCGGGCGTCCGCTCGCGCATCCGATCTCGGAATTGAACTGATCGACATCCGCCTCAAGCGCGTCAATTACGTCGAGGCCGTCCAGAAGGACGTCTTTGAAAGAATGATCGCCGAAAGGCATCGCATCGCTCAGCGATTTCGCTCCGAAGGCGAGGGCGAGGCGGCCCGAATCCGAGGGGAGAGAGAAAGGGATCTGGCCCGGATTCAATCGGAAGCCTATCGGACCGCACAAGAGGTCAGGGGAGAGGCCGACGCGAGGGCGACCGCCGTTTATGCGGACGCTTACAATCGCGACGCCACTTTCTATACGTTCACCAAGAGCCTGGAAACCTACGAGCACACGGCCGATTCAAAGAGCGTGTTGATTCTGACGACCGATAGCGATTTATTGCGTTTCTTGAAACGAACGCCGTAAGGGAGGCGCTCGATCGAGGCCGATGAACAGTCGGAGGCGGGAGCCCCGTCAGCCCGCTCTGCGGGGGACGTTTACGGGCAGCCCGGGGTAAAAGTCCACGCGGGAGCGATGGAACTGTCTTCAGCTATCGGAATCCGATTCGGAATTGCCGTCCGATTGCAGGTAGCGGACCCTTTCAATGGTCACCATCCCGCCGCCAAGATTCAATCCTACGGCGCGTCGGGCGAGCCCAGGCTCACCAGGTTGGCCAGCAGGCGATAGGCGCCGGGGACTCCTGCGGGAAGTTGCCGCCACAGGCCGATTCCCAGGTAGATCCAGCGACCTTGCCCGTAGCGGGCCTCCACGAGCGACCCAAGCTGTTCGCCGGAATTGTATTCGAAAGGGTCTTCCATGGAGATCAGATCCCGGTATTCCGGGCTTTTTTCTCCAATGAAATAGAGGCCCCTTTCCTGCGACCAGCCGTCCCAGTCCCGCTCCGAGATCCGATTCGGGAAATGAAAGACCGGATGCTCGGGAAGCAGAATTTCGACCGGCGCGTTCTGATCGGTCACTCGCCCCCGTCCCACCTGAAGCGGATGCGGAGCGAACTGGCTGGGACCCATCCGGACCTGCCCGTCTGTATCCGGCTCGAACGAGTTCATTTCAAACTTGTTGTATTGGACGATCATCACTCCGCCCCTCCGGACCCAATCGAGCAGCCGGTCGTTGTAGGCCCGCAGATCCTTCCGATTCAGGTAGGCGCGCACTCCGGTCACAATGACGTTGAAGCGATCCAGATCTCCAAATGCGACGTCTTCTTCCGTCATCATCGAGTACTCGATGCCCAACTGGTTGAGGGCCTGCGGAACCTGATCTCCGACTCCCATGACGTACGCGAGCCGCAAGCCGTCGGCCACTCGAACGTCAAGAGTCTTCAACTCGACTTCGGAAGGATGGTACAGGACGCGCTTTTCAATGTGATGGTAGTCGATAAACTCGTGCCCCTCGCGAAAAACCTGGTCCCCGAATCGGGCTTCCACGCGAACTACGTGTTCCCCTTCCGTTAACGTTTCAGAGCTGGAGAGGAAGAATCTGCGGGTGGCCGACTCGCCTTTTCCTTCAAATTCCAGATCTGCCGAGGCCGGCCGAACTTCCCAGCCGTCCGGAAGTCGGAAGTTCAGCCTCCCGGAGGCGGGTCCCTCACCGTCGTAGTCGACCGTGACTCGAACTTCCCGCCCCTCCCGAGCCTGATCCAGCGGCACGACGGTGATTTCGGGCGCCGCTCGAACCGACACTTTTGGAACCACCATGAGTTCGTGCCTTTGTTCGCCGCCGACCCAGGGTCCTTCGTATGGATACTGCGCGGCCTTTTGCAGCCAGGCGGACTCGCCGATCGAGTCGTAATGAGCCCGCACCTGAAGCACGGGCTCCGGCCAGGGCTTTCCGAAATCCTTCGGGTTCAAATTCCGGTATCGATCGACGCCTTCCTCCCTGACCCAATATGGTCGGGTCGGCGCCGCATCGGGCGCCGCGCGTATCCGGAAACGGCGCTCCGCGACGCCTCTGGCGGGGACTTCCCGGATGGGATCTCCGCTTTCGACCACCTTCCACCCTTCCGGCATCCGCAGCTCCACGTTCCGAACGATGACCGGGGCATGGCTTCCATTGGCCAGATTGACCGTCAAGTCGAAATGCTGGGAGGGGCTGACCAGGCCCTCGTCGACCACGGCGTCCAGGCGGAGCTGGTGCGCGTGGCGGAGGGCCGCCAGGAACTCCGTTTCCTTTCGGTGGAGGCGGAGAAGAATCTCGAAGCGTGCCGCTTCGCTGAGGTCGCTGCTTGCGACCTGTTCGATCAGTTGTCGCAGCGTTCTCAGTCCGTCCGCCAGAGGGGGCGCGGTCTTGGACGGATCGTTGGCGACGAATGCATCCAGCGCGCGCATCACGGCGCTCTGCAACGATTCCAGCGAAGGGCGAAGAAAGTGCGCTCGCTCGAGCTCGCCGGCGGCAAAGCGCTCCAGCGCCGGCAATCCGGTCTCGATTCCATCGAACAGGTCGGCTTCGTCCCGTTCCATCGGAATCGCCGCATCCACGAGCTTCCAGTTGGAAGCGCAGCGGCCCGGCAGCGGAACGACCTGTCCCATTCCTTGGCAGCGGTGCAACGAACGGCTTTCCATTCCGAACTCGTAGTAAGTGGTTCCCAGGATCGGGTCGAATCCGCCGCAGTCGATGGCAACGACCGCCCGCTGGTCGTCTGCCACCTCGCCGGCTGCGCCCCAGCGGTGGCGCTCGTAGAGCTTTTTTGCCTGCCAGGGACGTAGTCCTCCCGCAATCTGCTCGGGAAACCGCTGCGGATCGGCGGCTGCGCGGAAAGCTTCCTCCGCGATCAGGGCGGAAGCCTGGTGATGCTGGCCGCCCCCCGCTCCGGCTCGGGGCAAAATCCCGACGACATCGGGCCGAAACGTTCGCAGAATGCGGACCACGTCACCCACGATCTCCTCCCGACCCCACCGCCGCATGGTCTCGTCGACGCTGAACGAGTAACCGAACTCGTAGGCTCGGCTGAAAAACTGTTCGGCGCCGTCGTACCGGTGCATCGACATCAGTTCTTCGGTACGAATGATTCCCAGGGATTCGAACAATTCCGGCCCGATCTCGTTCTGGCCCCCGTCTCCGCGAGTCAGCGTCAGCAGCCCCGTATGGATTCCCCGGCCTCTTCCCAACAGAACCAGAAGCGGATTGTCCTCATCGTCCGGATGAGCGGTCACGTGCAGGAAAGACGCCGTATTCGGAAGTCTTCGCAGAGCCAGAGCCAGGCCGGATGCGCCCTCGTCCTGCGGCAGCGGCTTCTGCACCGCCAGCGCGGCCGCCGCAAGAAGAAACGCTGCCAAAGCGAAGGGTGCAATTCTGATCCATCGAGTCAACACGATTCCTTTTCCTCCACTGCTTATTTTTCGTTTCCCCTTAACACTTGCAGGTTCCCTCATGCGAGTATTATGTCACCTGAGGGGTGAGCGGACAAAAGCGCCCCCTGCAGAATTCCAGACTGGAGCGACTTGCTCCGAGATTAGCGCCAAGTGGCGCGGCTTTCCGGCCAATGCCGTTCCGGCCGCCCTGGCGGCGCCCTTATTTCAGACTTTCGGCGAGAACTCTCAATGCCTGTGGAAATTCGTCGAAGCGCTTCTGCAGACTCTGCAGTTCCGTCTCGTGACGACGCAGGTTCGCCCCAGAGCGGGCGATCTCCTCCTGGAGGCTCTCAGGAGCGGGCCCGCCGAAGTGACTGCGCAGACGGACGAAGTTCTCAGGAGACAGGACCTCTTCGAGAAATTTCAAAGACCAGCCGAGCGGTCGCCCGAGGACCTGGGCGGCCGCCTGATCCAGGGCTTCCGAGAGCGTGAACTCCGGATGCTTCCGGCGGACTTCCTGAAACAGGGCGGTCGTGCGGTAGGCCTGGCGAAACGAGGCGTCGGTCCGTCGGACCAGAGTATCCGCCAGCTCCGTCATGGTCGTATTGCCCCGGACCGCTGCCGCGCGCATATTCTCGCGCTGAAACTCGGCAGTCTCCAGTGCCGCCGCCAGCAGCCGCAAAACCCGCAAAGCGTCTCGAAAGGCGCGGCTCACCAGCGGCTGAAGGTCGTCTTCTACGTCGACGACATCTCCGTAGGGCGTGTTGTGCAAACTGTGAAAAACCGCAGAGGCCTGCGAAAAGCTGAGACTCGCCAGGGCGCGGCAGTGCTCCAGAGCCACGGGATTCCTCTTCTGAGGCATCATGCTGCTGCATTGCACGAAGCCATCGCTCAACCGAAGGAAGTCGAACTCCTGAGTCGACCACTTCAGCAGATCCTGAACGAATCTGCCCAGCTCCACCATCA
>DATKAT010000365.1:0-4045 GCA_035514675.1 Acidobacteriota bacterium
GGGATGGGGGCCATCGTCCTATTTTCCCGGGAGGAACTCGAGCTTTCAGGAGTAAAAGAGCTGCAATTCGACCTCCGCTCAACCCACCGCCTCAATCGAAGATTCAAGCTCCAAGAGATGAAGTTCCAGGAACAGCTGGAACTCTAGTTCGTTCTTCGTTCCGCGTTCTACATTCCACGTTCGGCGGGTATCGAATGGCCTCTTGGAGACTGAACTGCGAGACCGCCGGATGTCGGAGCGACGGGTCCCGCATCGGGGCCCGTTGACGGAAGGCGTTCAGCGAGCGCTTCGTGGGTTCGCACCGGCGGCGCCCCCCAAATCAACGCGCCCGAAGCGGGCGCGTCGCTCCGACAATCGCGCTGCAGCGCTCAGCAGGAGGCATGGGCGGAGTTCTGCGTTCTTGGTTCAGGCCGCAAGGCCGGCAGTCTTTAGCCCAGTCTCGTCAGGGATGGGTGGAAGCCGCCGCCCCAAAACCGAGAGCGCCCGCAAGAGTGCGGTAGAAACTCGCGATCAGCTCCTTGACAAATGGGGAAAATCCAGATCTTTTCAAACTCGGAACTCGGAACTTCCTAACAGACCCTGACCAGCACAACGGTGACGTTGTCATAGCCTCCGGCTTCGAGCGCCATTTTCTCCAGTCGATCGGTTGCCGTCTCCAGGCAGTCTTCCTCCAAAGCGCGGGCGATGTCGGCGTCCGAGACGTAATCGCTCAAGCCATCTGTGCAGAGAAGGTACGTATCCTTGGGCCGAATCTTGATGGGCAGGACATCGACTTCAAGAGATCGAGTCTGCCCCAAGGAGCGCTGAATTAAATTTTTCTGGGGATGAGACCGCAACTCGTCTTTGCTGAGCTGCCCCTCTTTAAACAGGGCGAATATAGGGGAGTGATCGTCGGTCAACTGTTCGAGGACTTGGTCCCGGTGGCGGTAGACGCGGCTATCTCCGACGTGTCCGATCCAGGCAAGATCGCCCTCGCCGTTGCTGATCCATAGACAGCTAACGGTGGTGCCCATTCCACGGTGTTCGGGATGGCCGATCTGGTCGTTGCAGATGATCTCATTGGCCTCACGGATTGCGCGGCGCAAAAGGCTTTCGGGGTCCGAGGAATCAGCGGAGACGGCTTTGCGAATGGTCTGCACTGCCAGCTCGCTTGCGATCTCGCCAGCGACGTGCCCCCCCAGTCCGTCGCACACGGCGAACAGAAGGTGATCGTCATCGACGATAAAGGCGTCCTCGTTGTTGGTTCGCACGGAGCCCACGTTACTGCGGGCGTAGGTTTTGACCCTGTTCATTCTGTTCCTGAAAGACCCAAAAGTCGTCCAACCCCTCCATGATACGGAGGTTGCACTGAATCAGTCCATACACCACAAAGATCAGCAGAACCCAGGCGCCGAGCTTTATCATCGGCGAGTGGGTCAACTGCTGTCCGCAATAGGGACAATGCGTGGGCCGCTCCGCTAAAAGAAATTCGCAATTCGGACACTTTTGCAGTCCTGCCATTCGAGTCGGATCCATTCTGATTCGACGACCGGTTTCGCGCGCCGATCCGAGTCTGCCCGCACGCCAGAGTTCGTTCCGGCGAATGCGCGCCTCGACGGCGTTGGCCGCGGACGCGCCGATGCGGGACTCAAGGTCATCACACCGTGCAGATTAGCACACAAATGAATCCTGGAAAGATTGGCCAGGGGGCGTTGGGAAAATGAGGCGAGGCCCAAAGGAGAGGCCGAATGGAGGCTGTATTTCGGGCGCCTCGGCCAGACCGCGGCCTCCGAATCGGGCGCGCCTTTCTCGCCGGAGCGGTTTTCTCGAAGTCTGGGATCACCTACAATTGGGCCCATGGAATTGGGTCCCGTTTGGTAATCCCGATGCTGATCGACGATGGAAGTCCCGCAAATTGCCGAGTTGAAAACGGTTGACGAGCTTGAATCGGCGCTTTCGGAACCCTATCCGGAGGATGTGGCCTTTGTCGAACGTGAGATCGACGACGACGTTCTTGTGTTGGGCGCCGGCGGGAAAATGGGCCCGACGCTGACGCGCCGCCTGGTTCTGGCTCTTCGGGCGACCGGAAAAAACCACCGAGTGTTCGCAGTCTCCAGGTATTCCAATGCGCAGGCCAGAGACAGCATCGCCGCTGCGGGCGCCCATCCCATCGCATCGGATCTGCTGGACGCGGAATCCCTGCGGAACCTCCCTTCCTGCTCGATCATCTACTATCTTGTGGGAACCAAGTTCGGAACCACGGGAAACGAACCGCTGACCTGGGCGGTCAATAGCCACCTTCCAGGGAGAATCGCTCGGCGATGGCCGAATGCCCGGATTGTGGCCCTCTCTACAGGCAACGTCTATTCTCTCAGTCCTGGTTCCTCGAACGGGCCGACCGAAGAAGACCCAGTGGGCCCGGTAGGCGAATACGCACAATCCTGCCTGGGCCGGGAACGGGTATTTACTTACTTTTCCGTCCGCCGGAAAACCCCGATGGCGCTGATCCGCCTCAATTACGCCGTGGAAGCGCGCTACGGAGTCCTCCTGGATATCGCCGCAAATGTCTGGCAGGGTCGCCCGGTGTCGGTAGCCATGGGGCAAGTCAATCTCATCTGGCAGGGCGACGCAAACTCGTATATCTTGCGGTCCCTCCCGCTCTGTTCCGCTCCCCCGCGGATTCTCAACGTGACCGGAACGGAAAAGCGCTCAGTCCGCGGTTTGGCGGAACGATTCGGAAAGCTCCTGAATCGCGAGGTGACTATTGAAGACGAAGAAGGGGACACGGCTCTCATAAGCGACGCAACGCTTTGCAGACGTCTCCTCGGGCCGCCCAAGGTGCAAATCGAAGATGTGATTTCCCTGGTCAGTCGATGGGTGGCCGAAGGGCGGCCGGTTCTGGGCCGACCCACTCATTTTGATGTGCGCGACGGAGCTTTTTGAGATGCGGGTCCCTGAATTGCGCTCCCGATTGCAGGAAGGGCTTGTCATTCCCGCCCATCCGCTGGCATTAACCGCCGCCCGGGAACTGTCCGAAAGGCGCCAGCGCGCTCTGAGTCGGTACTACCTGGCAGCAGGCGCGGGCGGCCTGGCGGTTGGCGTGCACTCCACGCAATTTGCCATTCACAATCAAAAGAGCGGCCTGCTGAAGCCGGTTCTGGAGCTGGCCGCCGAGGAAGCGCGGGCGTTTCAGGAAAAAACCGGACGATCGGCGATTCTAGTGGCGGGAGTCATCGGCGCCACTCGGCAAGCGCTCCGCGAGGCGGAAATGGCGCGGGAGCTGGGCTACGATTCCGCTCTGGTCAGTCTGGGCGGCCTGACGGATCTATCCGATCGGGCCCTCCTCGAGCACCTGGAGGCCGTGTCCGAGCGGCTTCCGGTTTTTGGATTCTACCTGCAACCTGCGGTTGGAGGGCGGCAGTTGGACTATCGCTTCTGGCGCGGATTTACCGAAATTGAAAACGTCGCGGCAATTAAAATCGCTCCGTTCGATCGCTACGCGACGCTGGACGTGGTGCGGGCCGTCGCCGCTTCCGGCCGCGACGCAGAGATCGCCCTCTACACCGGAAATGACGACAGCATCTTCTGGGATTTGCTCACACACTATCCATTCCCCTCGCCGGCGGGGGTGTCTACACTTCGCATCCGTGGCGGTCTGCTCGGACAATGGGCGGTTTGGACGAAAACGGCCGTGTCCGACCTGCGGGCGATTCATGCGGCTGTCAGAGGCCCCGAAATTCCGGCTGAACTAGCGGCCAGGGGAGTGCGGTTGACCAACGCCAATGCCGCCATTTTCGATGCCGGAAACGGTTTCCGCGGCTGCATCCCCGGGATCCATGAAGTCCTTCGCCGGCAGGGCCTCCTGGAAGGCGTGTGGTGCCTCGATCCGAACGAAACTCTCTCTCCCGGCCAGGCCGAAGAAATCGAACGAGCCTGCACGGAGTTTCCCGAATTGACCGACGATGATTTCGTCGCCGAACATCTGAATGAGTGGCTGAGAGGATGAGGATCTGAGATTCAAGATTCAAGATTCAAGATTCAAGATTCAAGACTTCAGGTTTCAGGA
>DATKAT010000366.1:0-9973 GCA_035514675.1 Acidobacteriota bacterium
CTCGGCCGCTTTGGGGGAACGCCTTCTGCCGTCTAAGATATCTCAGAGAAGCCATCGTCGCCACTTTTCAGGATCGCCTCGGTCCAGGCCGGTCGCCTGCGTTCCGAACGCGTCGCGGCGGCCCGCGATATGATGGAGTCAGATGAATCAATTGGGACCGAAACGGAAACAAGAGGATTTCGACGACCGATGGAAAACGGATTCGTAGAGGTGGCCGACGGGAAGAAGCTGCTGGAGGGCGAGGGGATCGTCGTTACCGCTGGAAACCGGGAAATCGCCCTGTTCAAGACGTCGGACGGAAGGCTGTTCGCAGTCGACAACAGCTGTCCGCACCGCGGCGGTCCCATCGCCGAAGGGATGCTGACCGGATCTACGGTGACGTGCCCGTGGCACGGCTGGCCTTTCGACCTGGCCACCGGCGCGTGTCTGTACAATGACGCGGCCTGCCTGGAAAGCTTTGAGGTGTGCGTCGAAGGGGGCCGCATCCACGTGCGAATGAGTCGTTGAGCATTTCGACCGGGCCAGTTCGGCCACCGTCGGCGCCGGATCATGCAGTCGAGAAGCTTGGCATAGAAGGGTAAGTTTCAGGTCAAAGAACTGGAGAAATTCTGTCGGTGCGAATGAACGCATGCCGCGCCCTGGCGGGCGCTCAGGATATTCTTTTTCGGTGCAAACCCCGCCCTCGCGCCTGACAGCGCTCGGACGGGGCTAAATCCTGGCGGCCCTGACGGGCCGCATCCCTTAGGACGGCGAAGCAGCTCGGATACGACCACACCGCCCGTCCGCGCCAAAGTTCAGCGGCGCCACCAGCAGCCCTGAATCATGCAGGCGAGAGACTTGACACGGCAGGTCAAGCTTCAGGTCAGGGAGCTCGGTTCAGGAGATCTGGACCAGATCCGGACCCGAGGCGTCGTTCCGGCGCATGGATGCGAACTGCCGGTCCGCCAGATAGCTGGAGCGGACCAGCGGGCCGCTTTCCACGTGGTCGAAACCCAGTTCCCGACCAACTTCCTTCCAGTACTGGAATTCATCCGGGTGATAATGTCTGGCGACGGGCAAATGCCACTGGCTTGGCCTCAAGTACTGCCCGAGGGTCAGTAGCCTCACGCCGCACGTTCGAAGGTCCCCCATCACGCTTCGAATTTCGTCGGACTCCTCGCCCAGCCCCAGCATCATGCCGCTCTTGACGACGGCCCCAGTGTTGAATTCCGCGACTCGCCGCAGAACGTGCAGGGATACGTCGTATTTGCCGCCTCCTCGGGCCGTGCGGAACAGGCGGGGCACGGTTTCGATGTTGTGATTGAAGACGGCGGGCCCGGCCTCCAGGACCGCTTCAATGGAGGCGTCTCTGCCCTGAAAGTCTGGCGTCAGGACCTCGATCGTACATTCCGGAAGGAGGCTCCGGATCCGACGGATGGTTTCCGCAAACAGTCCAGCGCCGCCGTCCTCCAGATCGTCTCTGTCCACCGACGTAATCACAGCGTGACGGAGTCCCATCGATCGCGCCGCCTCGGCGACGCGTCTCGGCTCCGCCCGGTCCAGCTCGTTCGGCTTCCCTTTGCTGACGGCGCAGTATCGGCACCCACGCGTGCATACGTCTCCCAGAATCATGAACGTTGCGACGCCGTGCGACCAGCATTCACCCATGTTCGGGCACATGGCTTCCTGGCAGACCGTATTCAATTTCAAGCCGGAAAGAAGGCTTTTGAGCTCGTGGACCCGTTCGCCGAAAGGAGCCTTGACCTTCAGCCACGGGGGATGGCGGCGAACGGCTCGGGCGCGTTTTGCCTGCAGGTCTTCCATCGCCGCTTGAAGTTATCAGATTTCAGGGACTTTTGCAGCGGCCGTCGGCGTTTCGCGGGCTTCTACCGAAGGGGCGAAGTCGAGCCGACTGTTGCAAGCGGCGTTCATTCGGTAAATAATTCGATCTCCAACGCTTTGCCGCCCGACACCGGGAGGCTTTCGGCGAGCGGATAGGCCGTTCTCTTTTGCTATACTCAAAAGGTGCGGCGCATAGGTCTGAGCGCAGCTTGCGGCGGCTCCGGCGGCCGTTCTCAAACCGACTGAAGCGCGCCCGGCCTTGGGCCGAATTTAAACGTTGATTTTTGAATTTTGAATCTTGATTTCCAAACTCCCGCCATGGACGCATATCTGGGACTGATCCTGCTTTTCTCATTCGCCCTGATAACGGTCGTTGCGATGGTGGCGTTGCATCAGTGGCTTGGCCCCCGCCGCAGGGGACGCATCCACGAAATGCCGTTCGAATGCGGGATGGAGCCTCAGAGAATCGTTCGCGGAAAGTTTGCGGTCAACTTTTTCCTGATCGCCCTGCTCTTCGTCCTCTTCGACATCGAGCTGATCTTTCTGTTCCCGTGGGCGGTCATTTACAGGGAAATCGGGCTGTTCGGCTTCATCGCCATGTTTCTCTTTCTGGAAGCGGTGCTGGCCGGACTCTATTACACGGTAAAAAGAGGAGCGTTCGAATGGAAATAGCCAAGGCAGGTTCGCCGGAATCCGGATTTTTGACGAGCCGGTTGGACAAGATGATCGGCTGGGCGCGGAAGTACTCGATTTTTCAATACCCGTTTGTAACTGCGTGCTGCGGCATGGAATATATGTCGACAGCCTGCGCGCACTACGACGTCGACCGCTTCGGCGCCGGACTCCCCCGGTTTTCGCCCCGACAGGCTGACGTGCTGTTCGTCGTGGGTACGATCAGCCAGAAGCTCGCTCCGGTGCTGCGCCACATTTACGATCAGATGTGCGCTCCCAAGTGGGTCGTCGCCTTCGGGGTCTGCACCTGCACGGGCGGGTTTTATGATAACTATGCGGTGGTCCGAGGCATCGATCACGTCGTTCCGGTGGATGTTTACATTCCGGGATGCCCACCTCGTCCGGAATCGGTTTTGCAGGGTCTGATCATGCTGCAGGAGAAGATTCAGCACCAAAAGCAGGAGCTTTGAGGCTCCGGAACGTTGTGGCAAGAGCGCGCTCGACGGAGGAACCGAAACGGTTCTTCCGAGCAGACGTGAAAAGCGGGACTCTTCGAACTCGAGGCGAGGGGCGTTGAAAAGGAAGTCATGCAGGATCGTTACGTGCTTTCCAGAATTCGAGAGAAGTTTCAAGACCGCATCGTCGACGCCCACGCATTATTGGGCCAGGACACGGTAATTGTTGGAAAGGACTCCCTTCGAGAGTTGGCTGAGTTTCTGAAGAACGATCCGGAGCTGGACTTTAATTTCCTGATCGACGTCACGGCTGTCGATTACTGGAAAAGGAAGCCTCGGTTTGAAGTGGTCTATCACTTCCTGTCGCTGCGCCACCGGAATCGCCTGCGAGTCAAGACGCCCGTCGGCGAGCCGAATCCCGAGGCGCCGACGCTCAGCGACCTGTGGGTTGCCGCCAACTGGTACGAGCGGGAAGTCTACGATATGTACGGCATTCGCTTCACCGGTCACCCGGATCTGCGCAGAATTCTGATGTACCCTGGATTTGAAGGGCACCCGCTGCGCAAGGACTACCCGATCAACCGCCGTCAGCCCTTGATCGGACCGAAGGATTAAACGCTTATGGCAGATACGACGGAATTGCGGGAGGTCGAGTCGATCCGGGGAATTTCCGATGACGTGCGCGAGCACGAAATGCTTCTGAACGTCGGCCCCGCCCATCCTGCCATGCACGGAGTCATTCGGATCAAGGTGATTCTGGAGGGCGAGCTGATCCGCAGGGCGGAGGTGGAGATCGGCTACCTGCACCGCGGGTTCGAGAAGCACTGCGAAAGCGGCACGTACACCCAGTGCTTCCCGTACACGGATCGGCTAAACTACGTCTCGCCGCTGATCAACAACTTCGCATTCGCCGAAGGGGTCGAAAAGCTGATGGGGCTGCAGGCGACTGAGCGCTGCAACTACATTCGCGTCATCATGTCCGAACTGTCCAGAATCTGCGACCACTTGACCTGCGTCGGCGCTGCTGCCATGGAATTGGGCGCCTTTTCCGCATTCCTGTACATGATCAAGGCGCGCGAATGGCTGTGGGAGCTGGTGGAGTCGGTCACCGGCGCCCGCCTGACCATCTCCTACGCCCGCATCGGCGGGGTCAAGGCGGACCTGCCCAAGGAATTCGACGCCCGTTGCCGGGAAACGCTCAAGAGGGTTGCGGAAGTCATTCGCGAAATCGACCTGTTGTTGAAGCGCAACCGGATCTTCTATGACCGCACGCGGGGGATCGGGCGGATCTCGGCGGAAGATGCCATCGCCTACGGAATCACCGGCCCGTTTCTGCGCTCCACCGGAGTCGACTACGACGTGCGCAAGGCTTTTCCCTACCATAACTACGAGGAATTCGATTTCGACGTGCCGGTCGGAGAATCGGGCGACAATTACGACCGTTATCTGGTCCGGATGGAGGAGATGCGGCAGTCGATCCGCATCGTCGAGCAGGCATTGGACGGGATTCCGGAAGGCCCGACCAACGTCGACGCCTCCGGCGAGGCCATCGACCCGGATCTGATGGCCGATCTGGGCAAATTTGGACAGACGGCGGGTCTTCTAGGCAACGAAGTCCTGATTGCGCCGACGCTGGAAGGCTCGCAGGAAAAGTACCACTCCAGAATTTTCGCCGACAGCCCGGAGGCCTGGCTGCCGCCCAAGGAGCAGGTCTATTCGAACATCGAGGCCCTGATGAATCATTTCAAAATCATCATGGACGGGCACGGCATTCAGCCGCCCAAGGGGGAAATCTATCACTTCGTGGAAGGCGCCAACGGCGAGCTCGGCTTCTACATCGTCAGCGACGGCACGGACAGGCCGTGGAGGGTGCGCTGCCACCCTCCCTGCTTTCCGATCATGGCGGCGCTGGATCGGATCCTGGCGGGGGATCAGCTGGCCGACATCGTCCCTACTTTCGGATCGGTCAACATGATTGCCGGGGAACTGGATCGATGAGCGAGGCCTTCGAGTTTACGAAAGAGAACCGGCAGGCGTTGGAGCGCATACTGGCGCGCTATCCGGTCAAGCGGGCGGCGCTGCTGCCGGCGTTGCATCTGGTCCAGGAGCAGCACGGCTTCGTGCCGCCGGAGGCGGAACAATACGTTTCGGACCTGCTGGAGGTGCCCCTGATCGACGTCCGCGAAGTCCTGACCTTCTATAGCCTGTACTTTCGAGAGAAAAAGGGGCGCCATCACATTCGACTCTGCATGAGCATTGCGTGCTGGATTCGGGGCTGCGACGGAGTCCGCGATCGCCTGGAGGCGAAGCTGGGGGTCGAAGAAGGCGGCACCACGTCGGACGGCAGGATCAGCTGGGAGGCGGTCCCCGATTGCCTGGGCGCCTGCGAAATGGCGCCCATGCTGCAGTTGGACGGCTATTTCCATGCCGACCTCACACCCGAACGGGTCGACGAGTTGCTTGGCCGGCTTGCTTCCCAATCGACTGAGTAGAGCGTATGCCCGAAGTCAAACTCGTCTCGGAACATTTTGGAAACGAACTGGCGCGCGGCCTGAAGTGGCGGCTGCAGAACGGCGGCTATGAAGGGGCGAAAAAGGCTATGGCTATGTCGCCCGACGAGGTGGTCGAAGAAGTGACGCAGTCCTACCTGAGGGGGCTGGGCGGCGCTGGCTTTCCAACCGGAAGGAAATGGAGTTTCGTTCCCCGCGACACCGGCAAGCCGATCTACCTGTGCGTCAATGCCGATGAGGCGGAGCCAGGCACCTTCAAGGATCGCTACATCCTGGAGTGGGACCCTCATCTGCTGATCGAGGGGATCATCATCTGCGCGCATGCGCTCGGAATCGAAACCGCCTACATCTACATTCGCGGCGAGTACGTGCAGCCTTACGAGCGGCTCCAAAAGGCGGTTGACGAAGCTTACGAGGCGGGCATTCTGGGAAAAAAGGTCTTGGGCGGCGACGTGAAGCTGGACGTCTTCATCCACCGGGGGGCCGGCGCCTACATTTGCGGCGAGGAGACCGCGCTTCTGGAAAGCATCGAGGGCAAGAAAGGCTGGCCTCGGCTGAAGCCCCCGTTTCCGGCGGTCGTCGGATTGTTCGGCTGCCCTACGGTGATCAACAACGTGGAAACGATCTCCCATCTTCCCAAGATCATTCTGAAGGGGGGCCGCTGGTTTGCCGACATCGGGGTCGAGCGCAACGGGGGCACGCGCCTGTTTGCGCTCTCCGGAAGCGTCAACCGCCCGGGCGTTTACGAACTGCCGATGGGCACTCCCCTGCGAGAGCTGATTTTCGATCGTGGCGAAGGAGTTCTAGGCGGCCGCAAGCTGAAGGCGGTCATTCCGGGAGGGGCGTCGGCCGCCCTGCTGACTGCCGACGAAATCGACGCCCCGCTGGATTTCGATTCGATGGCCAAGATCGGGACCATGCTGGGCTCCGGCGCCGTCATCGCCATTGACGAAAGCGTCTGCATCGTCCAGACCCTGCACAACCTGGAGCATTTCTTCTCCCATGAGTCGTGCGGTCAGTGCACTCCCTGCCGGGAAGGGACGGGCTGGGTCTTCAAGATTCTGGGGCGCATCATCGAAGGAAACGGCCGTCTTTCCGATCTGGACACTCTGCGCAGCCTGGCCGAAAACATGACGGGAACCTCCATCTGCGCGCTCTGCGACGGGGCGGCGATGCCGCTTCGCAGCTGCGTGCAGAAGTTTTTTCATGAATTCGAACATTACATCCGGTACAAGAAGCCATATTCGGAGCGGCGGGAGGCCGCTTCCGCTTAACCTGCGGACTGCCCATGCCAACCATCACTATTGACGGACAACAGGTCAACGTGGCGCCCGGAACCACCGTCATCCAAGCCGCCGAGAAGCTCGGCGTCTACATTCCCCGCTACTGCTACCATCCGGGGCTGAGCGTTGCCGGAAGCTGCAGAATGTGTCTGGTCGAGGTCGAAAACATGCCCAAGCTGCAGATCTCCTGCTACACCCAGGCGCAGGACGGCATGAAGATCGGAACGCGTTCGGAGAAAGCCATCCAGGGCCGCCAGGCCATGCTTGAATTCCTCTTGATCAATCATCCTCTCGACTGCCCGGTCTGCGACCAGTCGGGGGAATGCGATCTGCAGAACTTCTACATGGAGCACGGGCGCTACCAGAGCCGCTTCATGGAGGACAAGATCAAGCGGAAAAAGGCCTATGCGATCGGGTCCCACGTGGTCCTGGATCAGGAACGCTGCATCCTGTGCACGCGCTGCACGAGATTTACCGAGGAAATCAGCCGGACGCACGAGCTGGGCGTCTTCAGCCGGGGAAACCGTTCAGTCATCGATCTGTTTCCGGGAAAGACTCTGGATAATCCTTACTCGGGAAACGTCATCGACATCTGTCCCGTGGGCGCCTTGACCGAGAGACAGTTTCGCTTCAAGTGCCGCGTCTGGTACCTGCGCCAGGAAGAATCCATTTGCACCGGGTGCTCTCGCGGCTGCAACATCGCCATCCACTTCAACCCGACCCGCCGATACAAGGCCGGCGGGCGGCGGGTGCAGCGTCTCAAGCCTCGCTTCAACCCGGAGGTCAACTCCTGGTGGATGTGCGATTACGGTCGCTTCGGGTTTGAGTTCATCGACCGGAACCGTATCGAGCGACCTCAACTTGGAAGCGACCACGGCCCGCAGCCGGCCGACTGGGAAGCCGCCCTGGACGCGGCCGCCGCCGCCATACGGGAAGCGATCGACGAACACGGTCCGCAAAGCGTAGGCGTCATCGCGTCTCCCCAGATGTCAAACGAAGAGCTGTTCGCCGCGTACGAACTGTTTCATAACAGGCTGGGCTTGACCCGTCTGGCGCTTCGGAATCCCTGGGAGGAAGCGGGTCCGGAGGACGAACTGCTGTTGAAGGCGGACCGAAATCCCAACGCCATGGGAGGCGAGTCCATCGGTTGGACCGAGGCGGCCGACGCCCTGCTGCGCGAGGCAGGAAGTGGGCGCGTCCAGGTTCTGTTCATCTTTCGACATGAGTTTTCAAATGCAGAGGCGATCGAATCGCTGAACAGCGCCGCCTTCGTGATTTATCAGGGGACGAATTGGAATCAAACGGCGAAAACCGCCGACGTCGTCCTGGCGGGAGCCGTTCATGCGGAAAAGGACGGCACGTTTGCCAATTTCGAGGGGCGCATTCAGCGCTTTCGTCAGGCCCTGCTGCCGCTGGAGGACTCCCGCGCAGATCTGGACATTCTCAACGATCTGGCGGACCGACTGGGGCAGCCGTTGGCCTTTCACGACGCTGAGTCGGTTTTCCACGCCTGGCGGCGGATGACCTATTCGGAACTGGATGAATACGGAATGTTGTTGACGGAGAAATCCGAGGTCGGAGCATAGAAGGGTCGGCATGCTGGAATTCAGCGTAGCGTTTGCCAAAGCTTTTTTCCTGTTCAACGTCGTGATGGTTTTCGCCGCCGTTTTGACCTGGATGGAAAGAAAGCAGAGCGCCCTGATGCAGGACCGCATCGGCGCCAACCGGGCGGATATCTTCGGATTCCGCCTCATCGGGCTGTTCCACATCATCGCCGACGCCGTCAAGATGCTGACCAAGGGGGACTTCGTTCCGCCCCAGGGGCATCGGGTCCTGCATACGATCTCCCCTATGATCGGCCTGTTCTTCGCGCTGCTGGCCTTCGCGGTGATTCCCTTCGGCGGCGTCTACCAGTTTGGAGACTACACCGTATCCCTCCAGCTGCTCGATCTGAACGTCGGAATTCTGTTCGTTTTCGCCATGATGAGCATGGGGATTTACGGCTTCGTGCTGGCCGGCTGGTCTTCGGCCAACAATTACGCGCTGCTGGGAGGCCTTCGGGCTTCCGGACAGATGCTCTCCTACGAGATCGCCATGGGGGCGACCATCATCGGCATCATCATGGTGTACGGCACCCTCGATCTGCAGCAGATGAGCATGGCTCAGGGAGACCTGTTGTGGGGATGGCTTCCCATGTGGGGAGTGCTCCTGCAGCCGGTGGGCTGCATCCTGTTTATGACGGCGGCGATGGCCGAGACCAAGCGGGTCCCCTTTGACGTGCCGGAAGGGGAATCGGAAATCATCGGATACTTCGTCGAATACAGCGGGATGAAGTTCGGCATGTTTCTGATGACCGATTTCGTCGAGTCGGTGCTGGCGGCAGCGCTGACGACCACGCTGTTTTTCGGCGCCTGGCAGGTGCCTTATCTGTATTCGCACGGCTTCGTATTTCCCTGGGGCGGCGAAATCCTGTTGTCAACCTGGACGGTCATGCTGCTGCAGGTGAGCGCTTTTCTGACGAAAGTCTTCATGTTTGGATTTCTCTTTATGCTCGTCCGCTGGACGCTGCCCCGGTTTCGCTGGGATCAGCTCATGCGGCTGGGATGGACCCTGCTGCTTCCCATTTCGGTACTCAACATCGTCGTCACGGCTTTGGTACTCTTGGTGGTGGGTAACTGATTCAATGGCGATCAAAGTCGTAGAAAAGGAACTGGGCCTGCTGGAGCGCCTGTACATTTTCGAGGTCTTGCGCGGATTGTGGATCACCGGAACCCACTTCTTTCGAAACCTGACCATCCACATACTCCAGTTGTTCGGATTGGCCAAGAACCTGCGCGCCAGCGAAACCTATCAGTACCCCGAGGAGCGGAGACCGCTTGCGCCCCGGCTGCGTACGCTCCACCGGCTCACCAAGCGCGAAGACGGGTCCCCGCGCTGCGTGGCCTGCATGATGTGCGAATCGGTCTGCCCCGCCCGCTGCATCTACATCGTCGCCGGCGAACACTTCGACCCGCAGATCGAAAAATATCCGGTCCAGTTTGATATCGACCTCGGGCTGTGCGTCTTTTGCGGCTACTGCGTGGAAGCCTGCCCCGAAGACGCCATCCGTATGGACACCGGCATCCTCGAGTTTTCTTCGTACACGCGCGAGGGAATGGTTTACGATCTGGAGCGGCTTCTGGAACGTTCCCAACCCCCCGCCCGCGGCCGAAAGCGTCTGGGATCGTAGGGG
>DATKAT010000367.1:0-3001 GCA_035514675.1 Acidobacteriota bacterium
AGCCCGCGCTGCGGCTATAATGAACCGCAGGAGCGACTTCAAGCATGCGACGGATTCATCTGGCGATATATCGAGAAGTGCTTCCCCCCATGCTGATCACGCTGCTGGTGTTGACGTTTGTCGTCTTCACGCGCGAGTTCGGGCGGCTGGTCGAACTGCTGATTCGAAAAAACGCCGACTTCCTGATCGTCGCCCAGGCCGTCGCCTACCTGCTGCCAAGCATCTTGATTTTCACCCTTCCCTTTTCGTTTCTGATCGGCGCCTTGATCGGATTCAGCCGGCTCTCCTCCGAAAGCGAGATAGTGGCGATGCGGGCCGGCGGAATCAGCGTTCTGCAGCTGCTGCGGCCCATGTTCGCGCTGGGAATCGCAGTCGCGATTCTGACTTCCGTTCTGACTCTGCATCTGCTGCCGGCGGGAAACTGGGGGCTCCGCCAACTCCGTCACGAGCTGCGCACGCTTCCAGTGCACGCCGAAATTCGACCCAGAGTCTTTTACGAAAACTTCCCCGGGATGGTGTTGTATCTGGAGGACGTCGATCCGCAGTCGCATGCATGGAAAGGAGTTTTCGTCGCCGACAGCAGCGATCCGGATCTGGAAAGGATCATTCTGGCGCAACGGGGATTTCCACTCATGACGCCGGATGCGCGACAGCTTCAACTGCACCTGGAGGAGGGGACCATTTATGAGTCGCTGGAATCCGCCGAGGTGGAATCCTTCAGCCGCTTCAGGACGCTGGACATCCCGATCCCATTGGAGTTCGAATCCGCCGACTTCCAGCGGGAAAAGCGGCCCGGAGACAGGTCGCTGCAGGATCTGCTGGCGGATTTGAAGGGACCGGACGATGAAGTCCGGCACTCCAGCCTGGTGGAATTGAATCGTCGGATCAGCCTGCCTCTGGCCGGCCTGATCTTCGCCCTGCTGGGCCTCGCCTTCGGGGTTCGCAGCCACCGCGGCGGACGGGGCTACGGATTTTTCATTGGAATGGTGCTGGCGTTCGGCTACTACATCCTGTTCGCCACCGGCAGCACCCTGAGCCTCAACCGGGTTCTGCCGGTCGCCGTCGGGGTCTGGGGCGCCAACCTGCTGACGGCCGCCATTGCAGCGGCCGCTCTTCGCCTGGCCAGAAGGGAGTCGGACTGGGCCCACCGCCTTTCGAACGTCCCCGCGACGGTCCGCATCTGCGAGGCCGTTCGACGACTGCGCGCCTGGCTGAGCCGACGACTCCTGGATCTGCTTTCCCACCTCCGCCGGCGACTCTGGGAGCTTCCCACAATTCGCCTGCGCATCGCCCGGGTCATCGATCTGTACGTCGCGCGCACCTTCTTTCTCTACCTGCTGATGACCGCGCTCGTCTGCATCAGCCTCTTCTACCTGTTCACGTTCTTCGAACTGATCAGTGACCTGTACGCCAACAACATCGAATACGGGATGCTGTTCGACTACTATTTCTTCCTGCTTCCCCACATTCTGATGTTGCTGATTCCCATCGCAATCCTGATCGCTACGCTGGCGGCGTTCAGCACGTTGGAAAAGACCAATCAGGTGACGGCCCTGAAGGCCTGCGGCATCAGCGTCTACAGGCTGGCCGCGCCGGTCTTCATTCTGGCTCTGGCGCTCAGCGGCGGCATCTTCATCCTCCAGGAACACGTGCTCCCTTACGCAAATCAGCAGCAGGACAACCTCAGAAACGTCATCAAGGGCCGCCCCATACAGACCACCCAGCCGGGCAGAAACTGGATCTTCGGCGAAAAGAACCACCTGTACCATTATAGTCTGTTCCATTCGGATCGGCAGCTGTTTGCCGGCCTCTCCGTCTACACTCTCGACGTCTCCGGCAATCAGCTCTACCGTCACGTTTTCGCTGAGAGAGCCTCATGGGATCCGAGTCGCCAGGGCTGGAATCTGGAAAACGGCTGGATGCGCGATTTCACGGACGGCGGCTTCCAATTCTTTGAAGAGGAATTCCTCGTCGTTCCCGAGGGCCCCGACTACTTCGAGGAAGGCGTCAAGAGCTCCAGCAAGATGACCCTGACGGAACTGCGGGATTACATCGACGATTTGCAGCGGGGCGGCTTTGAAGTCGACTATCTGCGAACGGAGCTTCACAAGAAAGTTTCCTTCCCGCTGGTGAATTTCATCATGGCCGCCATAGCCATCCCGTTTTCGCTCACCATCGGACGCAAAGGCGCCCTCTACGGCATAGCGGTCGGCATCGGGATCGGCATCGCCTACTGGGGCGCTTTCGGCATTTCAGACGTGCTGGGCGCCAGCGGCATGCTGGCGCCGATGCTGGCGGCATGGGGGCCCAACATACTGTTCGGCTCGGCAGCCATGTTGCTGCTGACGTGGATCCGGACGTGAACGAGGTTTCAGGTTTCAGGTTTCGAGTTTCAGGAGTTTGGCCGGTACTTCCTTCATCTTACTGCGGCGCCGGCTTGGGACGAATCCACCCGCGCGCATAGCGCGTACCGCTTCGACAGTCTTGCCGCCGCGACCAGTGGGAGGAATGGGGCACCGTCCCTTCACAGTCCAACATCAGCTGTTGCGATCTTCTCGCGAAAAGCCTGAATTTTGAAAGCTGAAACCTGAAACCTGAAACTACTCCCCGATCAGCGCCCGAACCGCTTCCTCGACGCTGTGAAGCGGAATCTTCAGCTCGACGTCCTCGTCGTCGCTGTGAACGGTCACGTACAAATTTCCGCCTCGTTTTTCGATGAGGACAAGTTCGGAACCGTCGACGACTTCGACAAAGACGGCGTCGGGGGCCCGCACCAGCTCCCCGATGGCGATCGTGAGAATTTCTCGATGAGGTCGGAGCTCCCGTCGGATCTTGTCCAGGTGCTGGGCCGGCGTCAATGCCAGCCCCACTCGGATCAGGCCCATCGGCACGGGAATGAAGAGCGAAACGTCCGGGGTCTTGACCCGCACGGTTCCGATTCCCGACTGGTAAATCGCAATGGCGCCGGCCGAAGCGACTCCGAGAAATGCTGCCAGCAGGC
>DATKAT010000368.1:0-2799 GCA_035514675.1 Acidobacteriota bacterium
CCACGCCGTTTGACATGGCAGTGCTCAATGACTTGGACCGGTTTCACCTGCTGGCAGACATCATTGACCGGGTGCCCGGCCTTGGAGCTTCGGCAGCCTATGTCAGACAGGAGCTTCGTGACCGGCTTTTCGATCACAAGCAGTATATTCGGGAGTTCGGAGAAGATCCTCCGGAAATCCGCGACTGGACCTGGCCTGGAACGTAGGAGACGCCTTGTGCCATGAACATGAAAGTGCCGACTTTCCGCATAAAGCGGAAGTGGAGCGCTTCTCTCAGATCCTCTCCTTCACGATCGCTTGTCAAAGCGACTCGATTAGAGCGCAGAAACTCCAAAAGGCGACGAGCCTGACCTGATTTCCTGTTGCGTTCGTCAAACAGTCTCGCCTGTTTCCAGAATGCGCGAACGAGCGCGGTTCAGCGACCCATCCGACGCAGATCGCGACCGGGCAAGGGAGGCAAAGACCGCGACGGCCGTGCAGGCCAGTAGGACCTCGCCGTCGCCAATATCGGTGACTGGAGCAAGGATTCGTCGGAATGTCCACTTGGGTCAAGGCCGAAGATTCGGTCGGACGGGCCGCTTCACCGGGGTCGCCTTCACCGAGACCACCCGAACGACGCCGCTGCCCGGTCCAACCACAAATGGCGGCGCAGCAGGAGGCTGAAAAGATCGAACGCCAGGGCCAACGGCAGAAGGGCCAAGGGGAAGTTAACCACCAGCGGGTGGAGGTTGGGGAGGTGTTCCATCAGTTCAAACGGGAAGTTCGTCATCGGCGCTGCTGCATTCTTGTGGCATTTTCAGATCCGGTCAAGCGGCACTTTGTGTGTGAATGGCGGACCACTGAGCGACGGAATGGAAGCTTCAACGCCATTCCATGGTTTGAGCCGCATCGACGAAACAGCGATAGGTCGAGACCACCCATCGGGCCTCCACTTTATGATAGCCGACTCGAGCAGCGGCCCGGTTCGAGTCAATAACGGGGTCGGACCAAGGCATCTTATTGAAAAGGAGTCATTTTGTTCGCATTTGACCTTCGGAATCAGCCCTCAGGCGCGATTGTTGGCCCCTAAAATCAGCTGTAACAAAGCGTTTCCTCTCGGGGGACGCCGACCATTTCCACACATTTCGCCTGGGGTGCAATCGCCGGAGACCGGGCATTCGAGAGGGGAAGCGTCCAATCTTCGCGGAAACTGCCGGCCTGCTCTTTCGGAGCCCTGGCTCATCCGGGGATTCGAGCCTGAGCCCGGCGCACGGCCGCTCAAGCGCTCATTGCACATAGCGCTCCAGCGGATAGAATGGTCGGAAAACGTCGGATGAATTCGACAATTCGCAGACAAAAGGCGGAAGAGATTCTCGCCTCAGCCGGGATCCAGGTAAACGGGGACCGTCCGTGGGACATGCAGGTCCATGACAGCCGCGTATTCCCAAGAATGCTGAGGCAGGGCCCGTATGGTCTCGGGGAGGCGTACGTAGCAGGCTTTTGGGACTGCGCAAGATTGGATGAGCTTCTCTTTCGACTGCTGACGAGCAAAGAGGCTCAGGCCCGGACTACGATCGGACGCTGATGGCATGGCGGGATAATTTCGAAAAGAATTGGAGCCGGCTGGAATCAAGGTACGGCGCAGATTTCCGCCGGATGTGGAACTTCTATCTCCTCTCCTGCGCCGCCTGCTTCCGGGCCAGAGACCTCCAATTGTGGCAGATCGTTTTTTCAAAGGGAGGCGTGCCCGGAGGATATCGTTCGATTCGCTAGGCCGGATTTTGCACGCGGGTCCGACGCCGCAGGCCCGGATGCAACGTGTCCCGACGAAACCCGCACAGGGGCCGCGGACCTGGCGCCAGCGACGCCCACGTTGCACTGGACGTACGAGAAGCTCGGATGATAGAAGCCGCTGAATCCGATTCAACCACTGCCCCCATTTCTCCCCGCCAGCCGCCCTTCGGCTGCGCCCGACTCGACTTCGTCGGTCGCATTGCACGAATCGAACGGCAGGGAAGAGCCGAAATGATTGCAGTTCAAGAGGCGGAGCTGATTTCAGGGAATGAATCGGCGACGGTACGCCTTTCGGACATTTCCATGTCAGTTCCGTGCGGCTCGGGCGAGTCCTGCCAATCCCCGCAGGAGGACCGATCCTACTGGTTCCTCGACAGCCCAGGGGACGATGTAAGTTCGCTCCGCCAACTCGTTGTGCACCTTCTCAATCTGTTCCGCTTCAGCCTGAGCGCGACGCGCCAGGAGAGGATCGGTGGGTCCCGCGGCGGCCAGCGAAGAATTGACCACCCACGCCCATGGTTCGATCCGGGCCCGCCGCAGATCCTCCTAAAGCTCCGCCGCTTCGAGGACCGGCGTGGTCTCGGGCAGGGTCACAATCAGGATCTTGGTCTGTTTCGGATCCTGCAGCCGCATCATCGGCGGCGAAAGCCGCCAGTCGGGCATCCGGTTCCGGTCCGCAGACGCCGGTCGTGCAGCACATGGGCGGGTCAAACACTTCGATTCTGGGCATCGTCTGACTCCTTTCGGTTTGGTTGCCGATCGCCGAGCAGGTCCGGCAGCGTTCGGATGAACTCCTTGATCTCGTCGCGCACTCTACGGTACGGCGCCAGCCGCTCCCGCTCGGAGGAGGCGTTCCGGGCCAGACGCGGCGGATCGTCGAATGCACGATGCAGGACTTTCGCGCGACCTGGAAAAACAGGGCATGATTCGTGGGCGTCGCCGCACACCGTGATCACGTAATCGAATGAAACGTCCTGCAAATCGTCAAGATGTTTCGATCGCTGTCCCGAAATATCCACGCCAGCT
>DATKAT010000369.1:0-2807 GCA_035514675.1 Acidobacteriota bacterium
GTGGTGGCAAACAATGTGATCTACTTCTACAACTCCGCGAGTCACAGAATTCGGGCCATCGACGCCTTCACAGGCGTCCTGCTGTGGAGCATTCGCCAGCCCGGAGTCCGAGCACTCGGCGTTGCGGAGGGCTTTCTTCTCGCGCTTCTGGAGGACGGGCTTCAAGTCTATGCGCCCGTCGATCGCATCTTCTTCGCCCAGATCGCCGACGGCGAGGGCGCCACTACCCTGCTGGCGCTGAACAACTTGGAGAACGAGGAGGCCACTGTGCGAGTCGACTTTTTCGACGACGACGGAAACGCGCTTCCGATGGGGATTGTGGGGGAAGCCATGGAAACGACCACGGTGGAACTGTCGATTGCCGCGCAGGAAACGGCCAGACTCGAAACCGACGGCTCCCGACCGACCGTGACGGGCGGCTGGGCTGTCGTGACGTCTAGCGGACGAATCGCAGGCGCCTCCATTTTTCAGACCGGAGACGGCGAGGAGATATTCTTTGAGGCAGGCGTGGGCGACGCCGCCGCCACCGGGGCGGCGACTGTTTTCGTCACACGCGAAGCGAACGCTACGGGAGGCGAGTTCAACACAGGGGTCGCCATTGCGAATCCATCTGATGAAAACGCCGTCGTAACGATCGAATTCCGCCGCACTCTGCCCTCGCAATTGGTGTCGTCGACGACGATGACGCTGCCCCCCAACGGGCACGTCGCCCTGTTTCTGCATGAGCTCTTTGCAGTATCGGCCGTCCTCGGCTCGCAGGGGACGCTGGTGATCACGTCGGATCTGCCGGTGGCAGTCGCGGCGCTGCGAACCCAAAACGGCTTCCAGATGTCCAGCTACCCTGTAGGACTGGCGGTGCGTTAGAGAATTGCATGCGCATTGAGGCCCAAAGCTGCGGGCCGGTCTCCCAAATGGAGACCGGCCCGCCCGGAATCGTACGTTTAGCCCGCATTTCTCACACTGCTTCTACTGCGTCGACGGATAACGCCGCCTCGCTACGAACCAGTGTGAGAAATGCGGGTTAGACGGGTTCAGGCTAACGAACCCGGTTGGGATACGACCACGAACCCACGTTTCAGTTCGGCGCCTCTTCAGGGCTTGAGCTTCCCTTCCGGTCGTCGAGATAATGATTCAGGGAATCCCAGCACCACCAGTCTTCGGGATGTTGCACGATTCCCCGATCCACCCAGGCGATGAGCTTTTGAAGGACGACGGCGCCCGACTCCTCGGGGCTGACCTGACTGGTGACGTCCTGCAGTTCGATCGACTGGCGCCTTCGCCTGGGGTCATGGCGGATGCTCCAGTGCACCAGCCGACACCCGGTCTCGATGTAAAGGTGGGCGATCCCGTCGGGCAGCCGTGCGGGAAAACCGAGAAACTGGACAGGCGAAGTTCTTTTGACGCCGATGGGAGCGACGTCGGCCAGGGTCATGACGATTTCTCCCCGGTTCAGCTTTTCCAGAATCTCGCCGAACTTTCCCCGGCCGGTCAAAATAAAGGGATTGGAAACGGCCCGCTCAATGCCCTTCACTCTCCTTCGATTGAACTCCAGGACGGTGGGGTGCAACGGAATCACTTCCGGTTCAATCGGTCGACCGATGATATTCATCGGGATCCCGCTTTTGCCGGCATGGCAGAAAAAGAATCCCGTGCTGCCCAGATGTCCGGAAAAAAGGAGCACCCCCTGTCCTGATTCCATAGCGCCAACCAGCGCTTTCCGGCCCTGCACGTCGGTCAGTCGGTCGAAAAAGGAAAATGGCCGATCGTACCAGCAGGCTTCCAGCTCATCCCGTGCGGGAGTCATGTAATGGCGCAGCGCCAGGTTTCGAATCCTCTTTTCGGACAGCCGGGGGAAGACCATTCTCAGGTGATCCCTGGCGTGTCTTCGAGAATCGGGCCGGAGCAGATGCTGCATCCAGCCGCGGAAACCGGCCATCCGGTAGGCCCATCGCAGGGGGAGGCGCGCGGCAAACGGAAGCAAGTACCTGTAATCGAAATGCACAACGCGGTCGTAGGGCGCCATTTTCCGGCGAGTATACTGAATTCCGGAGGAAGCCGAGGGTTTCGGCGGGCCGGGCGCAGGCAATTCCAGCGGTCGGGCGGTCGTTGACGGGGCCCGATCGACCGTAACGCTATCTCAGCGCCTCTTCCAGCGCCGTTCCCGCATTGGTCTTTGCGTCCCGATACTTAATAATGACGGCGCAGGAAAGCGAGAGCCCGCGCTCTTGCGCCCATTGGCCAGCCGCCGGCCGGCTTCCCGGCACGACCACCGCGCCTTCCGGAATGGCGAGGGGGCGATCGTCCGAGCCCCGCAGCACCCGATTGCGGACCGTATCGTAAACCGGCACTGAACGGGTCAGGATGGTTCCGGCGCCCAGCACGGCGCCCCCTCCCACCACCGTCCCCTCGTAGATGCCGCAGTTTCCGCCCACAAAGACATCGTCCTCGACCACGACCGGAGCCGCTCCCACCGGCTCCAGCACGCCCCCGATCTGGGTTCCCGCGCTCAGGTGCACCCGCTTTCCGATCTGGGCGCAGGATCCGACCAGCGCGTGGGAATCGACCATGGTTCCGCTTCCCACAAAACAGCCGACGTTCAGGTAGGCGGGCGGCATGATGACGACGCCTTCCTGGATATGGGCTCCTCGCCGGATGGCCGTGCCTCCCGGAACCACGCGGACCCCCTGTCCCGAATCGAATCTCCGTGGCGGAAAGGTATCTTTGTCGACGAAGCTGAAAGGTCCCGCTGCGGACACCTGGAGGACTCCGCTGCGAAAGCCGAGCAAAATCCCCTGTTTGACCCACGA
>DATKAT010000370.1:0-6860 GCA_035514675.1 Acidobacteriota bacterium
AAAAAACTTCTGGGCTCACCTGGGAACAGACGCTGCGCCTGATCCGCCCGTATTTACTGAAATCCGTCGGGTTCTGCTTCTGCTGCGGAACCAAGTTCGATGATGTTCTAATCGATACTACTTAACATAGTAATACTAGCAGCCCGTGGTAAAAGTCCAAGCGGGTCGCAAGCTCGCCGATGCAGCGCCCGGAGAATCTCCTTCGGTCGCTCATGATTCGTTACAATAAGAAGAGGCGCAGGGTGACGGAATGAATCATCGGAAAATTTTGGCGGCATTCCTGTTTCATTCGCTGATCCTTCTTTTCGCCGTTCATTCAGCCCGACTTTTCGGACAGGACGCACCCCCTGTTCTGTTTGAACGTGCTCAGGAAGCCATGAGGGAAGGCCGCTATTCGGAAGCGAGCGACTTGTATCGCCAACTGATCGTGGAATTTCCAGAGGTGACGGGGTTGCGGCTCAACCTGGGGATCTCCCTTTTCCTGCAGGATCGCCTGGGAGAGGCCGTCCCGCATCTGCAGGCCGTAGTCGATTCCGGAGAGGAGCTGATGCCGGCATGGTTTTTTCTCGGCTCCGCCTATCTCGGATTGGAGCGCTTTGAGGAATCGGTGTCTTCGCTTTCCCGCTACGTGGATGCCGAGCCGAGCGACCCTCAGGGCAGACACATGCTGGCAAACGCCTATCTGGCGATGGATCAGCCGGAAAAGGCGAAGCCACAGTTGCAGAAACTCACCGAGCTGGAGCCGAAAAGCCCCACCGCCTGGTTCCAGTTGGGACGCGTCTACGGACTGCTGGCCGAATCGACTTTTGAACGACTCGAGCAAAGGGCGCCCGATTCCGCCTACTGGCTGGCTTTGATCGGCGACTCCCAATTGAGCCGCGGAGAATTCCGGAGCGCTTTTTTCTTCTATCGCAAAGCCTTGGAGAAACACCCGAAAATGAGGGGAATCCACGTCGCCTTGAGCCGCATCTACCGGGAGACTGGAAATGAAGAGTGGGCTCGCCAGGCGGAGGAGAAGGAATCGAGCCTCGGCCTCCCTGACTGCGAAAAGGAAGCCGTCGTGTGCGCCTTTCTGCAGGGCGACTTTCTGCGGACGCTCGAGCTGGCCGGCAAGATCGATGGGCCGGAAGGGGATTACTGGAGCGTTCAAGCCTACAATCAACTGGCCTCCGAAGCATTCGCGCAGTTGGGAGGCCTGCCGTCCTCATTCGAACTGCACAGCATTGCGGCGGAAATCCACCAGAATCAGGGGCGATTTCTGGAAGCCGCGCGAGACTGGAGACAGGCGCTGGAGCGCCGACCCGAAGACCGCTCGGCCAAAACGGGACTCGCGTTCGCCTTGTTTTTCAGTCGGAATTACGATGAAGCCGAGCCGCTCGTAGACGAATTGCTGGCGGATTCTCCTGACGACCCGCAGCTCAATTACCTGGCCGGGGCCATGCGGCTCAACAGGGAAGAGCCAGAGGCTTCCCTGGAGTATCTGAACAAAGCCGTGCGGCTAGACCCAGAGGACCTGAGCGCTCGCTCCTCCCTGGGCCGCGCTCTGCTCGCACTGGGACGTCAGGAGGAGGCCGTCCCACACCTTGAAAAGGCTCTGTCGACCGACCAGGACGGCAGCCTGCATTATCAATTGGCGCAGGCTCATCGGGCGGTCGGAAACCAGGAAAAAGCCCGTGAAACGCTCCAAAAATATCAGGAGCTTCAATCCAGAACGGCCGCTGAGCGGGATGAATTGGAAGAGGAGTTCGACCTGACGCCGCCGTAAAAATTCGTAGTCTCGAGTTTCGAGGTCAAAGTCCCGAGTTTCGAGGTCCAGGCCGCAATAACGTACATTTCAAACCAAAGCACTAAGCACCAAACACTAAGCACTAAGCACGACGCACCAAGCACCAACCACGCGGCAGCGACCGCCGCCCAGCGGTCACTCTCCGGGCTCCGGGAGCGACGCCTGATCAGGCTCCTGAACCCGCAGCACCTGATTGGCGGGAATGTCGTAAAGCTTGTGGCGGATTCCGCTAGGCCAGGCGATTTCGATCTCTGGAATCGTGGTCTCCTTTCCCAGGCCGAAGTGAACTCCGGTATGGGACGAAGAGGCGTACCCGACGGCGGTCGTCATCCGATTATACTGGTCGCCGATGCGAACCAGGGCGCCGATCCCGTCCCGATTGCTCGCGGTTCCCACCAACTGCAGGATGATCCAGTTACTATCGGTCCGGGTGCGATTGATCCAGAGTTCGGCCCGATCCTGAACCGAAGTTACGATGACGTCGATCAGGCCGTTTCCGGTCAGGTCTCCGAAAGCGGATCCGCGATGAGCCCGCGGAGTCTGGAAAGCTTCCCCCACATCATTGGACACGTCTTGAAAGGTGCCCTCCCGCCGGTTTTGGAAAACGCTGTTCGGTTCCTTGAAAACGCTGCTCTCAAACAGGTGGATCAGGTCGTTGACGTGAGAGTTGGCTGTAAACAGATCCTTCCATCCGTCATTGTCCAGGTCGTAAAACCCGTTTCCCCAGCCGCTCCGCTGAATCGTCAGACGGGAAAGCGCACTTGAAAATGTTGCGTCTTCGAACTGGCCGTCTCCCAGATTCCGAAACAAGGGATATGTTTCGCCCGCCAGCGCCGTTACGGAGATGTCCGGCCAGCCGTCGTTGTCGTAATCGCGGAAATCTACGCCCATGCTGGCGACGGGTTTGCCATAGTCGCGCAGCGCAACCCCCGCCAACAGCGCGACTTCCTCGAACGTCCCGTCTCCGCGATTGCGGAACAGAAAGTTGGGGAGATTGTCATTGGTGACGAAAGCGTCCAGATGTCCGTCCTTATCGAAATCTTCAAAGGCGACGCTCATTCCTCGACCCCTGTGACGCCCGATTCCGGAGGCCTCGGTCACCTCCTCAAACGTTCCGTCGCCCCGATTCCGGTAGAGTTGGTTTTGAACCCCCCGGAAATAGCGCGGATGGCAGTAGACGCGTATATTGCGCGCCCGGTCGCCGCAGAATCTCTCATCGTGAGGGTCGTATTCCACATAGTTGACCACAAACAGGTCGATCCACCCGTCGTTGTCGAAGTCAAACCATCCTGCGGCGACCGACCAGAGGTTGCTGCGAATGCCCGCCAGCTGCGTGACTTCCTCAAACGTCCCGTCCCCGCGATTGCGATACAGAATGTTGCGAAAAACGCCGGCCACGAACAGGTCGATCCACCCGTCGTTGTCGAAGTCCGCCGCCGCCACCCCCATTGAAAAGCCTGCTCCCCGCAGACCGACGTCGTGGGTTACTTCGCGAAATGTCAGGTCGCCCTCATTGCGGTAAAAGCGATTGTGAAACTGGGGACCGGTTTTCTCCAGCTCCGGCAATTTGGCGCCGTTGGCAAAGAATACGTCCAGCCTGCCGTTGTTGTTGGAGTCAAACAGGGCCACGCCTCCGGTCATCGGTTCGGCCATGTGCTTGGTCTCCGATGCATAGTTGTCCAGGAAGAAATCGAGGCCCGCCTGCTCGGCGAGATCCTCGAAACGGATTTGATCGAATGAATCCGCATCGCCCTTGATTTCGGCGCCGAAGGGCAGGGAGACGGAAATGAAGATGAGCGCAATCGAAACTGCGAGCATCCAAATGGGAGCCTTTCGCGTCGCCCAAAGCAGAAAATTTCCCTGCAGGGTGGGCGAAGGCATGTCGGAAAGGGTGCGGCCGCAAGCATTGCCGCCGCTTTGGCACCAGGGGAACGGTTTCATCGAGCGCCCAGCGCCAGCCTGCTCTTGTCCACGAGTGTGAAGTCTTGGCTTTCGCGAATCGAATTTCCCGTCAGCCGATCCAGAACTTCCACTTCCACTTGATACGCTCCCGGAGGCAATTGGGCGAGACTCAGCTTCCGCAACAGTACGAGTCGCCTACTGGAGTGCAGCTGAATCGACTCCCCGTTTTCCTCGACCGCCATGCGGAGCAGCTCGCCGTTGTGAATGAGGCGGTAGGAAACCTGCAGAGACGGCTCCAGCGTGCTTTGGTCGACTGCAACGTTGTACAATTGCAGATAAATTCCGAGAGGCATATCTTCGCTGAAGATTTTCCCCAGATTCGGACGGATTTTGACGTCTCCGAGAACGAACATTTGTTCAGACGACGGGATCTCCTCAAGCGGCTCGATTGAATCCGAGATCACCAGGGAGCTTGCGGTCAGACTCTCATCTTGAAACTGGGGAGGGATCAAAGCGGTCTGCAAAACCCCGGTGTTGCCGCTTTGCAGGTCCTTGACGACCAGATCCAGTCTGTAGCGCATTTTCTGGTCCAAGGGGAGGATCTTTTGGTAAATCGAGGACTTTTGGAGGTTGATCTCAAGCGACTCGCCGGAGAATGATGTAGAAACATCATCGTCGAATTCCATGACGATCCTGCGCGAAAGCGAAGTGACGATGCCGTAAACGGCAAACTTGGCGACATATCGATCGCCGGAACGTTCGAAGGTCAGATCCTTGTTCTGCACGCGCACGGTCAGCGGGATCAAGGTCTGCTGATCGTTCAACCTGAAATATTCCTGATGAATCTCGAAGGGCAGGGTCGCGAATGAAACGTCGACCTCTACAAGCTCCCTCAGATCTGGATACTTTAGAGGGGTCGGCGCCTGAACCTTGGCGATGAGCTCATATTTTTGAAACGGAGTGTCCCGATACCTGCGGTACATCGTGTTGGGATTCAAGGCCCCGTAAGCCGGCCCTCCCAGCATGTAGGCGGGGCGGTCCGCACGGTTCGCAAGCCCGGTTTCTTCGGCCAGGGTCCTTCCCGCACCCGGAAAATGAAGCAGGGCATCCTTCTCCCAGGGATAAACGGCCAGCTCATACTTGTTTGTAAAAGTCGAATCGACGAATTCCAGTTCGATATCGTCGCCGAGTCCTTCAATGTAACGGTAGCGCCATCGTTCAAACGGATAGGTGGAGGTCACGCCTCCCCCTTCGCCCAAGTCTCGCGTGTAAACGCCTCCCGTTGGCCTCGATTCAATTCCGTCCGGAGGCCCGTGAATGATGTAAATGCGCCCCCGATCCGTTCTCCAACCCGGATCTCCGCTGCCGAAGTTTTCGTTGGCGTATGCGATTCTGCGATAGTGCTCCTCCTTGAAGGAATTGTCCGGGGTGCGAGGGTCGGGATCCCTGCGGTGCCAGAATTGCTCGATAAACTGCTCCCGTTCCTCATGCGTGGTGAGTCGCTCGAAGACCTTGCGTTCATCGTCCGTGACGATGTAGACCACGTCCTGCTTGAGCCACTTCTCGTAATAGTCCTCGGCCTCCTCCCGACGAACGTCGCGTTCGGACCGCTGTGCGGACAGGATCGATCCCGTCGCGAGGGCTAGCGCCACCAGAATCGACGACAAGATTTTTAGACCGTTGTTTGCCATCACTGCTCAGTTGAGTATTGAAGCGATTTGTCGAAAAAAGTTCAATTTGCGGCTCCGTCCGTCTCCAGTGACGACCGTCGACTCCTTCAAAGTTCAATTTTAACAGGATGAATCCCGCCTCGCACTTTACGATCTCCGAGCTCGGGTCGATCCCCTAGCGTGATTTTCCCACTTTGGCGAACAGAGTGCTGTAATTGATTGATAAAAAGTCGCTTACAGGTGGGAACTGTATATACGGAAGGGTTATTTTTCGGGTAAGGCTCCAGCCAGTTCAGCGAGCTGACGCAGTTCCGCGTCCATTTCCTCGAGCTGATAGCGAAGTCGGGGCCGGCCGGCCTTGCCGGTCATCTCGACGATCCGCGCCATTCGAATCTTCTTCAGTCGGGCCAGTATCGAGCGGGGACTGGCCGAGATGTCGGTGCGTTGCCTGAGGCGCCACCACAGAAGGCGCACCAGCAGGTAAGCCATCACGCAGACAAAGGCGTGCACGCGCAGCTTCTGATCCGTCCAGTGAAACTGCGGACGCGTCGAGATCATGGCCGGATCCTTCAAGTCTCGAAAGGCGGCCTCGGCTCTGGACTGGCTGCGATAGGCTTCGATGATTTGCGCCGTTGACCAGTCGCGACGGTCCGTGGCCAGAACCCGGAAGCCGAAATAGGCGCTCGTCAGGCGACGGTGCTCCTGCAGATCCATCCAGACCCGGATCCGGGTTCCTCCTCTGGGGTCCTTTTCCAGGCTGTAGTCGTACAGCCGCCGGACGTATTGACGATCGAACAGCTTGTCGAGCCTCTTCTGAACGGTCTCGGGCCGGTAGCGAGACCAGGTTCCGATCTTTTCAAGCTGCTTTCCGATCTGCAAAAGCCGCTGCTCAAGCCCACGAAGCTGCCCTTGGTACAGTTTCGGGCTGAAGCAGGCCACCACTTCCCGTCTGGCCCCCAGCACCTGCCGCCTTTGCCGGCAGGCGCGAACCGCGCTTCGATCCGACAGGCTGACTTCTTGCAGCCGATCGGCTATGCTTTCGATCCACCGCTTGTGATCGGAAGGCCTCAATGCCACCACGAAGTGATGTTTGAGCTCTTTGAGGTTTTGTTGGGAGTTGGCCCCTGCATCGAAAATCAACGTCAGCTGCTCGGGCCGGCCGTGCAGCTTCTTTAAGCGCCTGCGAATCGGCGCGATCAGCTCCCCCAGCGTCCCGACATCGCTTCTCGCCCCCTGGTACAGCTGGTGAAACAGCGGAAGCCGGCTGTCCCGGTCCAGCACCAGGGCCAGTCCGAACTGTCTTAAATCGTGTCGCCGCTGCTTGTTGTGGCCTCGCGCGGCCAGCCTGCTTCGCTGGTTCGAAGTGGCGATGTAGGTGTAAAAGTTGGTCGTATCATAAAGGCAGGCCTGCAGCTGCAGCCGTTCGATCCGGACCAGTTGCTGCAGGATCGACTCTTCGATGGCCGGCAACACCCGTTCCGGCGCCGCCTCCATCTGGTCCC